>DLVS01000277.1:3266-6665 GCA_003445095.1 Verrucomicrobiales bacterium | reverse complement strand
CGTCTGAACGATTCCCGGCACGCGGTCATAGAAGTCGCGCTGGGCGACCTTTCCCTTCATGTACGAATCCTGGTTTTGCACCACTCCCGACATGAGCGGTTTACGAGTGTCGAAGAGGCAACGAATTCGTTCATTGGGATCACCCACAAACTCTCGCATGAACTCAGTTTCGGGCAGGCGCACATTCTCGATCGTGTGCGTGGTCAAAAAACCATCCTGTACATTGAGGAATGGAGTCTCTGCTTCTTCGGCGATCCTCCGGCAAATGAGCGCCAGGTCGCCCGACTCCTGAGCATTGCGGGCAAACAGGATTCCCCAACCGGTGTCCGCCACGGCCATGACGTCATCGTGACCGCAATGGACGTTCAGTGAATGACTGGTCATCGCGCGGGCACCGATATGGAATACCGCCGGAAGTCGTTTTCCCGCGATGGTGTACAGCACTTCCTTCATCAGGACCAATCCCTGACCGGAGGTAAAATTTGTCACTCGCCCACCGGCCAGCGCAAAACCTTCGCAGGTCGAAGCCGAACTGTGTTCTGATTCCGGTTGAACGAATTGAAGCGTATCGCCCCAGAGGTTTTTCTTCCCGTTGGAGACCTCGGTCTGGTAGCCGGTTCCCATTGTCGTGGAAGAAGTGATGGGGTACGCACACGCCCCTTGAGTGATGTGGGTTTCGACCCATGTCACCGAACCAGCACCATCGGAGGTGGTCGGGATTCCCGGGAATGGAAAGGCGTGGCCGTTACTGGAACCGTTGTTCATGATGCGACGAAGTTCTGTTGCTGCGCTCGATTCGCCGAAACATCCCAACTGGTTGCCTGGCAGACCGAAGTCGCAATAGTTGAAATCTCCCACACGTCTGAAGCAAGCCAATTACAGCCAATTACAGGCCAGTGACCCGCAAATGAGTCCTGGGGAGTGCACCTTTCCCCGCACTCGATAGAAGGCCCTCTGCTCCTGCGGAGGGCTAAGTCAGACTCCCTAAGCCATACGCCTAACCGGCACCGACCGGCTGCTTAGGAGCGCAGCGACCGCCAACCTCGGGACGCGCCTGGCTAGGAGTCTTGCCCGTCTCAAGTCTTTACGGCCGCGGCCTCTTTTGGTGAACTCCACCTGGTCAACCCGCAAGGCTGACATTCCTAAACTACTCCACCTACATTTTCCATGAAGAGATACGCTGTCGAGTTTATCGGGACATTCTTCCTCGTCTTCACCGTCGGTTGCACGGTCATCAGCACCGATTCCCACCCCGGTGCCGGCAGTCTCGCGCCGATCGCGATCGGCTCTGCCCTGATGGTAATGATTTATGCGGGCGGCCACATTTCGGGTGGCCATTTCAATCCCGCGGTCACTCTGGGCGTCTGGCTGCGCGGCAAACTGCCCGCGAGTGACATCCCCGGGTACATGGCGGCGCAAGTGGTCGCCGCCGTCGTCGCGGCAATTCTCGCGCTGTTCCTCAAGGGAAATCCCGATCTCACCGCCAAACAAATCGAAGTGGCTCCTTCCCTCGTGGCGGAGTTCCTCGGAACTTTCGCGCTCGTATGGGTGATCCTCAATGTGGCCACCGCCAAGGCAACGGCGGGCAACTCGAACTATGGCCTGGCGATTGGCTTCACGGTGCTCACCATGGCCTTCGCCGTGGGCGGAATCTCGGGAGGGGCGTTCAATCCCGCGGTCGCCATTGGAGCGACCATGATGCACCTCATCAACGGTTCGCAGGTCTGGGTCCATCTCGTGGCCGATTTCGCTGGTGGCGCCGCCGCGGCGGTCGCGTTCAAAGCGTTCGCGCCCGCGGATGACGCTGCCTGAGTCACGTCGGACTGAGTATTAGCCGTGACTCCGACTTCCAGACCCTTGGCGGCGGCCGGCCGAGCGCCGAAGGTATCGTCGAGGTCGGAACAAACTCGGGGCGGCTCTTGGGGCACGGTTGCATGAAACACTACCTCGATTTCGAAAAGCCAATCTTGGAACTCCAGCGCAAGTTGGAAGAACTCAAGCAACATCCGGAGCAGCATTCGCTCGGCATCGATTGGGAAGCCGAAATCCGGCTACTAGAGCGCAAGATCGACGAGGCGCGCCGCAATATTTTTTCGAACCTTTCGCCGTGGCAGCGGGTGCAGTTAGCCCGGCATCCGAAGCGGCCTTACACGCTCGATTACCTTCGCTCGACCTTTACTGAGTTTGAAGAACTGCACGGCGACCGGATGTTCGCCGATGACCGAGCCTTCGTAGGCGGGTTTGCCCGACTGGGTGACGAACGAGTGGTCGTAATTGGCACGCAGAAGGGTCGCGATACCAAGGAGAACATCCTCCGCAATTTCGGTTCTTCTCATCCGGAAGGCTATCGGAAAGCGCTTCGATTGATGCGATTGGCGGACAAGTTTAGCCTTCCAATTGTCGCCTTGATAGACACCGCGGGAGCGTATCCGGGAGTTGGTTCAGAGGAACGCCACATTGGGGAGGCGATCGCCGTGAACCTGCGCGAAATGATGTTACTCGAGGTTCCCTTCATCGCGGCGGTGATCGGTGAGGGTGGGTCCGGAGGCGCTCTCGGGTTTGGAGTCGCCGACCGAGTCTTGATTCTCGAGAACGCGTACTACTCGGTGATCAGCCCCGAGGGATGCGCCGCTATCCTGTGGAAAGACCGCGCGGCGGCGCCCAAAGCCGCCGCCGCCTTGAGGATTACTGCTCCCGACTTGCAACAACTCGGCTTGATCGATGACATCGTTCCCGAGCCGCTGGGGGGCGCTCACAACGATCCGTCAACAACGGCTGCAAGCTTGAAGTCCGCGCTGCTCCGACATTTGGCGGAACTGAAGGCGCAACCCACCGCGACCCGACTCGCCGCTCGCTACGCGAAGTTTCGCGCTTATGGACAATTTTCGGAGCCCGCGGCCGAGGCGGCCTGAGCCGGCGCCGCCTGAGTTTGGGACGACAGCGCGTTGGCATGGATTTATATCCCTTAACATTTCTTCCGATCTTTAAGGAGCGCCCGTGGGGCGGACGTCACCTCGCGGAACTCTTCGGCAAGAAACTGCCACCTTCGATTCCCATTGGTGAATCTTGGGAGATCTGTGATCGGCCGGAGGATCAATCGCAGGTCGCGAATGGGCCTTTGCGAGGACGGGACCTGCATTGGCTCATGGAGAATCGCGGGCGGGAATTGTTAGGACGCAAGACCGTAGCGGGGGAGCGGTTCCCGTGGCTCATCAAGCTGCTGGACGCTCAAGACGACTTGTCGATCCAAGTTCATCCCCCCGCGTCTCGAGCAGCCGCGCTCGGCGGGGAACCGAAGGACGAAATGTGGTACTTTTCCTCCAGCGCCGCGAATGCTGTGATCTACGCCGGATTGCGCCGCGGTGTGACTCGCGACGAATTCTCCCAGCGCCTCGCCGA
>DLVS01000277.1:0-2971 GCA_003445095.1 Verrucomicrobiales bacterium | reverse complement strand
GACGGACGGCCACGCGAACTCCATACCGAGGCGTCGATGGCCTCGATTGATTTCGACGATTTTGAGCCCCCGTTGATCGATTCCACGCCGGTCCCACACGCCGCCGGCTGGTCGCGGCGATTGATTCGGCATCGTCGGTTCGTGGTCGATGAGCTCAAAATTCCGCAAGCGCGACGGATCCCCGATGAACGCCGTGTTGGACAAATCGCAGTGGTAGGGGTGGTGAGCGGCCGACTCCAGGTGGATGGGGCGGGGCAGCAGGTGACTCTGGGGCCGGGTGGCTTTGTCTTGTTGCCCGCGGCGCTTGGGGCTGTCGAGTTGAACGCACTCGAACCGACCGTAATCCTACGCGTCACTCCACCTGAGGCGAACGAGGCGTTTACGCCACTTGAGCATTAAATGTTCGAATCCACTTCAAGTATCCCTTGCCCAGGCGACTCCGAACGCGAAGCCGGACTGAAACGACGAGTATTCTGTAATCTTGGGGAGCACGCCCGCCACACCGACGCGCGTCACTGCAAACCAGACGGTGACCACGCCACACGCCCATTGCGGACGGCGAGGCGCCGTCCACAACGCCCGAGGCGGGCGTGCTCCCCAATTCCATTGGACTGTTCCGGCAGAAGTCGGAGCTCCGCGCCAATAGGCAAGTCACGGTATTGAGCTGCGCGCGTCGAGAAAGGCCTTCAGATCGGACGCGCTCTTTCCGCCGAACCCCGGCACTTCGGCGATCTCGTCGAGAGACGCCACCCGGAGCCGTTGCACCGATCCGAATCGCTTCAGTAACGCTTGTTTGCGCGCACTGCCGATGCCCGGAAACTCGTCGAGCAGACTTTCTGAGATTTTCTTCAAGCGGAGTTGAGCGTTGTAAGTGTTGGCAAAGCGATGCGCTTCGTCGCGGACGCGTTGCAACAATTTGACGGCCGCACTGTCGAGCCCAAGTCGTAAAGGCATCACTTTACCGGGGAGAAAAATCTCTTCGTACTCTTTCGCCAACCCAAGAATCGGAATGGAACCGAGCCCCAACTTGGCCAGCTCCGTGCAAGCCGCGTTCAGTTGTCCGACCCCGCCATCGATCAGAATCAAGTCGGGGAGCCGAGCCTTGCTGGGCGGACGCGGAACGCCAGGCCGATCCACCGAAACCGCATCAGCCTCGGACGCGTCCTGGGTTTTGCCCTCTCTGGTCCGCTGCTTTGCCCTATCTTCGATCCTCACTGCTTCGGCATCTGCATCCTGACGCAACGCCTGTCCACGAACGGCTCGACTGACGTCATTCACCGCCCGCTGTAGGTCTGGCGGACTTGCCTCGCCACCGTCGTCCGCGCTCCTCCTCGTCAAGGGTCCGCCGCGCACCTCAGCCAACAATCGAGAATACCGGCGGCGAATCGTTTCGGCCATGCTCGCAAAGTCGTCCTGTTGGGTCACCGACTTCATCTTGAAACGTCGGTATTGCGAGCGGTCAGGACGCCCTTGCCAAAAACTCACCATCGAAGCTACGAGAAACGTTCCGCTGATATTGGAAATATCGAAGCCTTCGATCCGCGCCGGCGGCTCGGCCAGCTCCAGCACCCGGGCAAGTTCTCGTAAATCAGCTTCTGGATTGATCGCCACCGGAAGCGTGTAGGGAATACGCTCGAATTTCTCCGTTTTCTGAGTCGTGCGCTTCAGATCTTCCAACGCGTCCCGCAGTTGCGCCGCCTTCTCAAACTCAAGCTTCGCAGACGCCTTCTGCATTTCTTGCTCAAGTTCATCGCGCAGTTCCTCGGTCTGCCCTTGGAGAAATTCGATGCCCGCCTTCACTTGTTCCAGATACTGCTCGCGGGTCACGTTGCCGATACAGGGAGCGGTGCAGTGCTTCAAATTGCCATACAAGCAATGCTTGTAGTCCAGCTCGCCCGGAGTGAGTGGACGGCATCCGCGCAAATGGAACTTCCGCCGCATCATCGTGAGCGCACGGCGCACACTCCCCGAGTGCGCAAACGGCCCGAAATAGACGCAGCCGTCGTCTTTGCGCAGGCGAGTCAAAGTGAAACGCGGAATCGGGTCCTGCAGATTGACCTTCAGGAGCAAGAAACGCTTGTCGTCCTTGAAGTCGATGTTGAAGCGCGGCTGAAAGTCTTTGATGAGCTTTCCTTCGAGCAGCAACGATTCCGGCTCCGACTTCACTACGTGCCAGTCGAAATCATGGATCGCTTCCACCAAGGCATTGAATTTCAGATCCCACCCCAAACGCCGGGAGGGATGGAAATACTGGGACACGCGCTTTCGCAGGTCACGCGCCTTGCCGACGTAGATCACGGTCCCAAGGCGATCTTTATGCAGGTACACCCCGGGACGATGGGGCACCTGGGAAAGCTTGTTCCGAATGTGATCCGTAGCGGGCATCCGCTGGACGCGCTACTCCCGTTCGCTGGTCCGTTCCGCCAACCAATCGAAGTCTTCCTGGCCGGCGAGCGGAACCGGAAACGGAAGGGGGCCGGAGTTGGGACGCGCGGACCGGCGGGTGGTGGTGGATTGCCAACGATGTGATTCCACATGGCCATCCATAAAGGCCACGCTGCCCGCACCCCGATGGTAAGACGCCGGAAGATGCGACCAGAGCTTATCATCCAAACTGTTCCAAAAGTAGCCGTGCTCGATGCTGTCCGCGTTCTCGTCCAGGAACGTAAAAATGCCTGACGGATTGGAAATGTCGGCCACCCGGAGATACTGGCGATAATCCGGATTCCAAGCGTTCGGGCGATTCGTGCGTGATCCGATCGGGTCACCCACCATCGAGTTCAAGGCCATACTTCGCACCCGTCGAGACCAGCCGGCTTTGCGTTGAAGTGCGCTGAGGACGCGGTCCGAGGGGCAGACAAACACTTCGGGACCAAACGCCAAAAAAGTGGCCAGCGGGCTGTACGCCATAAACGCCAGATTGGTGTTGTCGCGGTCCAACTCCCAACTGAGCGCGTTGTTAACCCAATTC
>DLVS01000014.1 GCA_003445095.1 Verrucomicrobiales bacterium | reverse complement strand
CTCTCTACTTTACGTTGCTCCTCTGACCCTGACCCAAGCCGTTCAGGTGCGAGCCCGAGCGTATCTGACTGATTTGCTCCCCGGGCCGGTCAGGAGCGAGGCATTCGTGCCGATTAGTTCGTCTGCGGTGGCGTTCAGTTCCGATTTGCCGGTGCTGTTGATCCACGATTTCAACCGAGGGAAACCGCCTGCCAACTCGGATACGTTTGCCCACTTTCAACTTTTCGAACCGGATACGAACGGAATTACTTCCTTAACCAATCTGCCCACCGTGGTGTCGCGGGGAATTATGGCCGCGCGAGGTTCAAGCACGGAGGGCTACCAAAAGATCAGCCTCAAAGTGGAGTTTCAGGATGAGTTGGGGTTTGGTCGAGACGTCGGGTTACTCGGCCTACCGGCGGACCCAGACTGGGTGTTGTATGCGCCGAACAATTTTGAGCCGATTCTGATTCATAACCCGTTCGCTCACCAGCTCAGCCGGGATATCGGGCGCTACTCGCCCCGAACTCGATTTGTGGAGGTGTTTCTGATCACGAGTGGAATCGGCCCGGTTGGCTATAATCCCGGCTATGCGGGAATCTATGTATTGGAAGAGAAGATCAAATTGGGGGACGATCGAGTGGATGCCCCAAAGCTGTTTTCTGGGCAAAATTCGCTCCCGCAGGTGACCGGGGGCTACTTGATGAAGATTGATCGTCCCGATCCCGGTGACGGAGGCTTCTATGCGGCGGGACAGGGGATCCTCTATGTCAGTCCGAAAGAGGAGGAGATTTACCAGGCGAACCGCGTCGGACAGCGGGACTATTTGCAGCGCTACATGGACGATTTTGGCAACGCCTTGTACGGCGCCCAATTTCGGGATCCTACCAACGGGTACCGTGCATTTGTCCACGTGGGTTCTTGGATTGATCACCATCTCCTGAATGTGCTGACCTTTAATGTGGATGCGCTACGCCTGAGTGCCTACTTCTACAAGCAGCGCGAAGGTAAGATACACTTCGGTCCGTTGTGGGACTTTGATCGCGCGCTGAATTCGACGGACGGCCGGGATGCGAGCCCGCGCGTCTGGCGCTCTAACGTGAGTGACCGAGGCACCGACTTTTTCAATTATACGTGGTGGGGAACGCTGTTCACGGATCCCGACTTCTTCCAAGAGTACATCGATCGCTATCAGGAATTGCGGGGAGGAGCTTTCAGCACTAACCACCTCCATCAGTTGGTTGACGACTTGACCGGGCAAGTGAGGAAGGCTCAGCCGCGGGAGCAGACCAAATGGCAGATCGTTCCGCGCGGCGGTTTTGCCGGAGAGATTCGATCACTGAAGACGTGGCTCGCCAACCGGGTGAACTTCATGGACAGCCAGTTTGTGAGACCACCGGCTTTTGAGATCCCCGGCCAAACGGTACCCGAGGGATTCGAGGTGGTTATAAATGTGCCATCGGACACTTCCGTTTACTACACGCTCGATGGTACCGATCCTCGAAAAGTTGGCACTCCAACTGGTCAGGAGATTTCAGCATCGGCACGGCTTTATTCAGGTCCCATCGTTTTGCATGCCAACACTCGTGTTATTGCTCGGGCGCGAAACCCCAATCACGTCGCCCTAACCGGTGCGGACAATCCGCCGCTCAAGAGCATCTGGTCAGGGCCCATCGCGGATACCTACGTGGTGAAACCATTTCCAATCCGGCTAACCGAGATCATGTACCATCCGTCGGGTGACGGACCCAGTACCGGGTTCGAGGATGAGAATTTCGAATTCTTGGAGTTGCACAACTTCGGCTCAGAGACGGTCGATTTAACGGGATTCCACTTGGAAGGAACCGTGGACTTCGCGATCGCGGAGACGAATACCTTACGGACGATTCCGCCGGGAGGACGATGGCTGTTGGTAGAGAACGCCGCGGCGTTTGGCCGACGTTATCCCGGTGTGGGCCCCGTGGCCGGTGTGTACCGGGGGAGGCTGAACAATGATCAGGGCCGCCTGGCGTTGTTTGGACCGGTGCGGGAGCCCGTGTTTGACTTCCAATATTCGGATCAATGGGAACTGGCGACAGACGGCGGCGGGCCGTCGCTGGCGCTGCGTGAGGAAGTGGGCGACTCCCTTCCACCGGGTGATCCTTTGAGCTGGCGGGCGAGTGGCCTGACCTTCGGCTCACCCGGAAAGGTTGATCCACCTCCTGCCCCGTTGACGCTGGGGGCGCGAGTGGTGGACGGCCAATTGCGGGTGGGATTTGTCGGCGTGGCAGGCAAATCCTATGGGCTGCAAGAATTGCTTCCACCAATGGGTCCGTGGCAGCCGGCAGGCACTGTTGTTGCCGGAGTGGACGGTGCGGCCGAATTCACCGTTGCCTTGGATGGAACCATTCGGCTGTTCCGAGTGGTGTCATGGTAGGGGCGGCCGCGGTGGATTGCGCGAGCTGAACGACGCCTTTGGGTAGGCGCGTTGACAACGAAACGACTGTTGCGGTCGTAATGCCATCGTCCCCCAGGATTTCCACACAATCTTTCGTTGCAAGGATCTTGAAAAAAGTGCTCTTCTCGCTTCAATCCAATGCAGACTTCTGCTTCTTCGCCCAAGCCTTCACCAAGGCCCTCGCCTTCGCCCTCGCCCAAGCCCTCACCTTCACCATTTAAGTTCATCTGAGCAGCCCCTGTTAGGCTGTTGGAGCAACGCTCCGGGGGCAGTCAAAACCGGACCTAGATTTGTCACCGATCAGAAACAGCCTTGCCCTAACGGGGATCGTTTAGGCAGGGTTCGGCCTTGTCCCAAGTTCCAGTCAATCCTTAGGCGGCTTGAATCGGGTGCCTTTCGGATGCGTCCAGACAGCTGCCATCCTATCCGTATGAATTCTACTTCGACCATTGTGCCGGTAACTCGGCGGAATTTTATCACCACGACCGGCGTCGCTACCGTCGGTGCTCTGTCAGCCAACCGGTTCGCGTTCGCGCAGGCGAGCGACACTCTAAAGGTCGCGCTCATCGGTTGCGGCGGTCGCGGCTCGGGCGCGGCCAACCAGGCGCTCAATGTTCCCGGCACTAAGCTGGTCGCTATGGCGGACGCCTTCAAAGACCGATTGGAAGGCTCGCTCAAGAGCCTGAAGGAGCAGCACGCCAGTCAAGTGGACGTTCCGGCCGACCGCCAGTTCGTCGGCTTCGATGGATACAAGAACGCCATCTCGTTAGCGGATGTGGTCATCCTCGCCACCCCTCCCGGTTTCCGTCCGATGCAATTTGAGGAGGCCGTGAAACAAGGGAAACACGTCTTTGCGGAGAAGCCGGTGGCGACTGACGGACCTGGTGTCCGGAAATTCCTGGCCGCGGCGGAAGAGGCCAAAAAGAAGAACCTGAAGGTGGGCATCGGGCTTCAACGCCACCACGACCCGGGATATCTCGAGACAGTTAAACGGCTGCAGGACGGCGCCATCGGGGATATCGCCGCGATGCGCGTGTATTGGAACGATGCCGGTGTATGGGTGAATCCCCGCAAACCCGACCAAACCGAAATGGATTACCAAATGCGCAACTGGTACTACTTCGTGTGGCTGTGCGGGGACCACATCGTCGAACAACACATTCACAATCTCGACGTCGCCAATTGGGTGAAGAAGGCGCATCCGGTCAAGGCGCGTGGCATGGGCGGGCGACAGGTCCTCACCGACAAGAAATACGGCCAAATTTATGACCACCACATGGTGGAGTTTACTTACCCGGACGGGAGCATCTGCTTCAGCCAATGCCGGCACCAACCGGGCTGCTGGAGCAGCGTCAGCGAGCACGCGATTGGAACCAAGGGCCTCAGCGACGTGAGCAGCTATAGCATTCGGCCAACCGGTGGTGACGCTTGGCGCTACAAGAGCGACAAAAAGGTCGATCCGTATCAGCAAGAGCACGACGATTTGTTCGCCGCCATTCGCAATAACACGTCTTACAACGAAGCGTTCAACGGCGCGCATTCCACCATGACGTCCATCCTAGGCCGGATGGCGACCTACTCGGGCAAAGACGTCACGTGGGATGAGGGGATCAACTCGGAGCTTTCCTATTTCCCGGATCAATTGGCCTGGAACGCCCCAATGAAGGCGCTTCCCGACGCGGAAGGTTATTACGCCATTTCCGTTCCTGGTGTCTCCAAGGCTTGGTAATTCGGGACTAGAACAACCGCCCGCGTCGTCACTGGCGCGGGCGTTTCCATTTCTCATGATCTCTCGCGGGTTCGAAAGGTTTGGTGCCGCCCCTTCCTGACTTCATTGTCTGCCGCCGTGGCATTAAGGCGCGGCATTCGTATTTGGAGTTCGATCTCGCCATGGCACGCTCGTTTGAGTTGGTTTCGAGTTACGCACCCGCCGGTGACCAACCGGCGGCAATTGCTAAGCTGAATGAGGGCCTTCTACGCGGAGCCAAACACCAGGTTCTGCTCGGCGTCACGGGTTCGGGCAAGACGTTCACGATGGCCAATGTGATTGCGAAGTTGAATCGTCCGACGCTGATTCTCTCGCACAATAAGACCCTGGCGGCCCAACTTTATGCGGAGTTCAAAGGCTTCTTTCCCCACAACGCCGTCGAGTATTTCGTCAGCTACTTCGATTATTACCAACCCGAGGCCTATATCCCTCGGACCGACACCTTCATCGAGAAGGATTCGTCAGTGAATGATGAGATCGAGCGCTTGCGGCTGTCGGCCATGTCGAGCCTGCTCAGCCGGCGCGATGTGGTCGTGGTGGCGAGTGTCTCGTGTATCTATGGTATCGGTGATCGGACCGACTACGAGGCCATGGTGATTCCGCTGCGCCGCGGGCAGCAAATCGCGCGCAACCACTTGTTGGAGCGCCTGGTGGACTTGCAGTTTTCCCGCAATGACTACGAAGTGCAGCGCGGCAAGTTTCGCGTGCGCGGCGACGTGATCGAGCTTCAGCCGGCTTATGCTGAGGACGCGATCCGGATCGAGTTTTTTGGCGACGAACTGGAGCGCTTTACGCGATTCGACCCCTTAACCGGGGAAACCTTGGAAGCGCTTGACGGCTTCAATGTCTTTCCCAGCAAACAATTCGCCACGCCGCAGGAGAAGATAAACCGGGCGTTACTGACCATTCGCGCGGAGCTCACTGAGCGGATCGCGTGGTTCGAGAAGCAGGGGAAGTTGCTGGAGGCACAACGAATCAAGATGCGCTGTGAGTTCGACCTCGAGCAATTGCAGGAAATGGGCTTCTGCTCGGGCATCGAAAACTACTCGCGTCATATCACGGGCCGTCCGCCTGGATCACGCCCGGGTGTGCTGCTCGACTTCTTCCCAGAGGATTTTCTGGTTATTGTGGACGAATCACACGCGACGTTGCCGCAGATTCAGGGCATGCATGCTGGTGATCTCGCGCGGAAAACGGTGCTGGTGGATCACGGATTTCGATTACCCAGTGCGCTCGACAACCGGCCTCTCAGCTTTGACGAGTTTCGTAGCCTGGTGAAACAAGCGGTGTACGTCAGCGCGACACCTGGTCCGGTTGAGCTCACTTGGGCTGGTCCCTCCAACGTCGCGGAACAGATCGTGCGGCCAACGGGATTGGTGGATCCCGAAGTGATCATCAAACCGCTGAAGGGACAAATCGACGATCTAATCGAGGAGGCGCGCCAACGGGTGGACCGAAAAGAGCGCGTGCTCGTGACGACGTTGACGAAAAGAACGGCGGAGGAATTGACCGATTACTTGCGGGATTTGGCGATTAACGTTCGTTATCTCCACAGCGAGATTGACGCCATTGAGCGGGTGGAGATTTTGCGAGCTCTGCGCAAGGGTGATTGCGATGTTTTGGTAGGGATTAATCTATTGCGCGAAGGGCTGGATCTTCCCGAAGTGTCGCTGGTGGCGATCCTGGACGCCGACAAGGAAGGCTATCTTCGCAGTGCCACCAGCTTGATTCAAACCGCCGGGCGGGGCGCTCGGCATGTGAACGGAAAAGTTATTCTTTATGCCGACGTGCGGACGCAAAGCATCGAAAAGTTCTTGGCCGTATCTGAATATCGTCGCAACAAACAAAAGGCATACAATGAGGCGCACCAGATCACCCCGCGATCGGTCGTGAGGGCGATCGAGAGCAGCTTGGGCAGCCAACCCAACGGGCGAATGGCGGCCGCGGCGGCGCTGCACGAAAGTGTTGAGCAATTTGACGTGACCGAAACTTTGCGTGAGCTCGAACAGGAAATGTTGGAGGCGGCGTCCAACCTGGAATTTGAAAAAGCGGCGCTCCTGCGCGATCAAGTGAACGAACTGCGCCATCGGCAAAGCGGGGCAGGGGGAACACCAGCGGCCGTCGTGCGCACGGTTCGGTACGGGACGCCTCCCCGAGGGCGGGGAAGGGGACGGCGATCACATTAGCAGCGCGGTTCCGTTGTTTTTTCAGCGCCGCAATTCGCCGAAGGGTTTACGGAATCTTGCACGTCCGTCCTTTCCAGTACCCCATGAAACTCTCGATGGTAATGGCGCTCGTCACCAGCCTGATTTCGCTGGCTACCTGGGTCGCGCTGGCAACTGGTGCGAATTCTGGGCTCAGTCCGGTGTGGGCGATCATCGGCCTGTTTTGGTTGGCAACCATTGGATTGCCGACCTCGCTTGGCGTGGTGCTCGTCGCTTCGATCTGGGGACGCGTCGAGCCTTTGTCCGGACTGCCTGGGTTTCTAATTTGTTCGGCGGCGCTGGGAGCTGCGTTTCAGTGCCTGACCTTCATCGCGCTGCGGCGATTAGCGAAGGCGGCGAAGGCGAAAGGACAAGTGTGGAAGTCGAGCCGGGTACTGACAGTGCTCGGAACCGTCGGGGTGTTGGTAACGGCTGGGCTGTGGATGACGCGGCCGATACAGGTGCCGCTGTCCATCGTGGTTGATGGTCACGCGCACTTGTTTGGTGATCAAGGTTGGCCGCCCGTTCACAACGAAACCTGCGGGCTCTCGCCGGCTCAAAAGGCAAACCACACTTATCCGATCCTCACCCGACTGTTACATTTGCCCGCCCAGGGTGACGTCAACGAAGCCTATGTCCGCGCTTTGGTGGGCCAGGTTCAGGAGGCACGGAGAGCGATCGGCTCATTTCGAGTAGTCTTACTGGCTCAGGATTGTCGTTATACGGAGGACGGTGATCCGGACTGGGTGAATTCTTCCGTGTATGTGCCCAACCAGTATCTGTTTGGTGTGGTCAGCCGTTACCCGGATTGGTTCTTAGCTTGTCCTTCCATCAACCCACAGCGGAAAGACTGGGAAGCAGAATTGGAATATTGCGTCGCGCAGGGTGCCCGGGTTCTCAAGATCCACCCACCGACCCAAGGGGTGAATCCGGCAAACCCGCGCTTTCGCGCTTTCTACCGCAAATGCGCCCAACACGGCGTCGGCATCATCTTTCACACCGGCGCGGAACATTCAGCGCCGATTGCCAGCTCGTCTCTGGGAGATCCCCGTCTCCTGGAGCTAGCTCTCGAGGAAGGCTGTACCGTGATCGCGGCCCATGCGGGAACGAAGGCGTTTTTCGAACCGCCAGCAGAAGAACACTTCCAGCAACTGACGGCAATGATGGACGCGCATCCGAAGTTGTACGCTGACACGGCGGTGCTGGCGTCGCTATTCCGTTGGCGCTGTATTCCGACCATAGTGAGGACTCCGGTTGCGTTGTCCCGCATGGTGCATGGGAGCGACTGGCCGTTTCCATCCAACGCGATGGTATTCTGGCATCGCCTACACCCGTTCGCGCTGGTGCGACTGATATCGGAAAAGAATTTGTTCCTGCGAGATATCCTCCTCAAGCAGGCGCTCGGGATGCCGCCGGAAACTTTCATGCAAGCATCTCGGCTATTCGAATCGAACGAACGGAAGGTAGTTTTGCGGAACGAAAACAACTCAAAAACCAGTTCCGACCAGGCACGTTGAGTGCGCAGCAGAGAGAGCAGGCAATCATCGAAGTTTAGACGGGCCGGTCAGTTTAAACGCCAGTCCGAACTGACCAAACGCCGAGTGGCGTTGACCTCCGCCGACAACAGCCATCCAGGCACTGAAAACGGGAGAAACGATCGCGTGGATCAGTAGCATATTGGGTCATCGTTCGCTGGTGGCGAAAGTCAGGAGACAATCTTGCTTTTCCTCGGTGCCCTTGGGGTCTCCTTGGCTCCATCCCTTTGCGGCAATGGATCGGCGAGAGCCAGGATTATGAGACTCCCGCTTGACGTGGTCTGTTTCCTGTATTTCTGTAAGTACAGAAACAACTGAATGAACACGCTCTCACCGGCTGAACAGAAATTCGTTCTTCACTGGGGCGAGATGAGCACGCGTTGGGGTATCAACCGCACGGTCGCCCAGGTTCACGCGCTGTTGTTTCTGTCACCCACGCCGCTCCATGCCGAGCATATCCAGCAAACGCTGGGAGTCGCTCGCTCGAATGTCAGCACGAGTCTGCGCGAGCTTCAGGGTTGGGGCATTGTGCGGCTGGTGCATTTGCCAAACGATCGGCGGGATCACTTCGAAACCAAGCACGACGTCTGGGAACTGTTCCGTGCCGTGTTGGACGAACGGAAGAAGCGGGAGGTCGATCCTACAGTTGTGGTGTTGCGGGAATGCATGGAAGAGGCGGAGCGGGACAAGGCCACCAGCGAGTACAGCGCCGCGCGGTTGCGGGTCCTTCATGATTTTTTTGCCACGACCTCCGCTTGGTACTCGCAATTTCGGAGTTGGCCCATCGCGGCCGTGACTAAGATGGCGCGACTCGGTGACAAGGCATTGAAGCTTCTCAAAATTGGCGGCTAACCAGCGGCAACCACTCATGACCATGACAATCTCATCGGACGCCCCCCGCCCCGAAGTCCCGGCAGACTTTCCAGGCACACAACGGGGTTGGGTTTTTTACGACGCAGTCTGCCCCGTTTGCGTCAGCATTGTCGACCGGATGGGGGCCTTATTCCGTCGGCGTGGATTCGAATTTGTTCCACTGCAGGAGTCATGGGTGGCGCCTGCGCTGGCGGTGACCCCGGCCGAGCTTCGACGAGAGATGAAACTGCGCCGGCACGATGGAATAGTGGTGGGTGGCGCGGCAGCGTGGCGGGAACTGGGTAAATCGGTGTGGTGGCTGTGGCCGCTGGTCACGGCGGCTGGTTGGCCTGGGTTTCGGTGGCTGGCCGACGTCACTTACCGCTG
>DLVS01000364.1 GCA_003445095.1 Verrucomicrobiales bacterium | reverse complement strand
ACGCGACCCGCGGCGCTGGCGGCGTTGCTCCAGGGACTTGAGTCAGCGCCGGCGACCGCGCAAAGCGAGGTGGTCCGCGGCCTGTCCGCGGCCCTGCGCGGCTGGCGAAAAGCCCCTGCGCCAGTCACGTGGGCGGCGTTTGCGACGAAGGCGTCGGCTAGCTCAGAAGCCGGGCTCGCAGACGGCGTTCGTGATCTAAACGTGCTTTTCGGCGACGGCCGGGCGCTGGATGAATTGCGGTCAGTGGTGCTGGACACCAAGGCTGATCCCGCAAGCCGACGTCAGGCCCTCAAGACGCTTCTCAACAGTGACGCGCCGCAATTGACGCCACTCTTGAAACAAATGGCCGATGACAATTCTCTACGCCCGTCAGCGCTGGTTGGACTGCTACAATTAGGCGCTCCCGAAGCTGCGGCATTGGCGACCAGTCGCTATCAATGGCTCGGCCTGGAGGACCGGTCTGCCGTGCTTGGCGCCATGGTCACTCGATCAGCGGCTGCGCGAGCGCTCGTGGAAGGTGTGGCGGCCGGCACCATTCCGCGGTCCGACCTCACTCCCTTCCAGGCGCGACAGATTGTCAGCCTCAATGATCCCGCTCTCACCCGCCGTCTCGAAGAAGTCTGGGGAGTTCTGCGACCGGCCGACGCCGACAAGCGCCGGGTGATCGCTCAATTTCGAGGAAAGCTATCCCCTGAGGCGTTGCAACACGCGGACCTCCCGCAAGGCCGAATCGTGTTCAATCAGGTCTGCGCAGCCTGTCACATAATGTATGGAGAAGGCGGCCAGGTGGGGCCGGACCTTACGGGTTCGGGTCGAGCGAACCTCGACTATCTTCTCGACAACGTCGTCGATCCTAGCGCTGTCGTGCCGGCGGAGTACCGAATGGCCATCGTTACGCTGAAGGATGGCCGAGTCCTCAATGGAATCCTCCGCGAGCCCACCGAGCGGACGGTGACCGTGTTCACGCAGACCGACCGAGTCACGATCGAACGCAGCAGTATCGAGTCCCTGGAACAACCCAATCAATCCCTGATGCCCGAAGGTTTGTTGGAAGCTCTCTCGCCCGATCAAGCCCGTGACCTCGTGGCGTACCTCATGCATCCGCGCCAAATCCCTTTGCCGCCTCCAATTCCTCAAGTCAAACAGTGAACGTGCGCCTCGGAGCGCGGATGGCCTCGTCCGCCTACGATCCCTGCGCCTCCCCCTGCAAAGTATCCGTACGAATGAATTGCCCAGGGTGGTCGCACTATCCCGACGAGTCGCGGACCTGCCATCGACAACTACTTCACTTCCGATTGCGCCACGAGCTCCACTAATTCATCGATTGCCGATCGGGTCGTTGTGTTTGGCCTCGTCGTGACGTCGTTGTTCACGAGAATGCTAAATACGACGGGTTCACCTACTGCATTCGTCAAATAACCCGACAGCGAGCTGACATGCTGAAGTGTTCCCGTCTTGGCGCGGACGTTTCCTTGAGTCGGCGGGTGGGTGAACCGGTAACGTAGCGTTCCGTCCACTCCGCCCACGGGCAGCGACGCCAGCCATGCGGCAGACCAACGATGCCGGGTCATATACTCGAGCAGGCGAACCGTCGCCCGAGGTGTGATTAAGTTTTTCCGGGAAAGCCCCGAACCCTCCTCCAAGATGACGTCTCCTTCAGGAATGCCGACTCGCTTCAAAAACCATCCCAACTCTCGGAGCCCCGATTCTTCAGTGGTAGCGGCCGCCGGTCGGGAGGGTTCATCGTCGCGCGGATACAATTCGGCGTCTGCGCCCACATTGAGCAGCAATAGTTGCGCGTACAGATTCTCGGAGGGTTTCATCATCGCTTGGATGACATCACCAGCGGGTGGCGAAGGGAGGGCGGCCAGTTCGTGCCAAATCGATTCGTCGAACGGAGCGCGAGCCCGATCCGCCGCCGTGATCAATCGGCTCTCGCCGGCGATTTCGATTCCTTCACGGTGGAGCGCTTCCCGAAAGAGCGCGCCGAACCACAGCGCCGGGAGAGGAACACTCGCTTCCAGTATTTCGGGTGGGCCGCCGGCAGGTACGCTCCCCGTCACGCGGAGGTCGGTGGTCCCCGGGAGTCGCGCCAAATTGAGTTTCGCCAGTGAATTGGTGGGCCCGGTGGTGACGCTGCTTTGGATCGTTAATCCGGGAGAAAACGGCTCAAAACTCACAGAGGCCTTCTCACCCACGCGACTCCCCGTTTGCACCACCACTTTCACCACATTGTCCTCCGCGCTCAACGCCGACGTGGCGGCACCGTAAGACTGCGCCAGATCGTCCCAAGTCCACCCGCTGCCGTAGGGTGGACCGCGAAACCGACTTTCATCGCAAACCAAGTTGCCGGCGATGCGGCGAATCCCTGCGGCACGCACGGCTTGCACCAACGGCGCAAAAGCATTCTCCCATTTTCCCCCGTTCAGCCGGCCGCAGCGAGTTGGATCGCCGCCCCCAACTAAGACGAGGTCTCCCTTCAGTTCCCCTTTGGCATCAGGTTGCGTCGAAGTTCGTAGGGAGGTGACGAACCGATAATCCGCGCCGAGCCGATCCAGTGCGAGAGCCGCGGTGTACAGTTTGGCGTTGGAGGCGGGAATCAACCGTGACGAAGCATTGGTGGCGAACCACGTGTCTCCGCTGCGTTGCGACGTGACTTGGATTCCCCACAGTGCTCCCGGCGCTTCCGATTCGGCCAAGGTTTGTTGCAACTGTTCCCGGAGTTCGACCACGGTTTTTGCGGCGGGCGCTGCCCAGCCCGCGATCCCGAAACCCGAACTCAGGCAAAGCCAAAAAAATGCCGGCAGTGGTAAAACCGCTTTGCTAAGTCGGCCCAGCCACACTAGAGGGTGCGTGGCGTGAGCAAGTTGGATTTTCCTGACCGTCATTTCGCGCAAGCGGCGGAAGGTTGGCTCGAACTCGGCGACCCGGTGGAGGCGGGTCGAGAACTCGACCGAATCTCTCCCGCCGCGGCTGGCCATCCGGTGGTTCTCGAGCTGCGCTGGCGACTTCTGGCCCGCAATCGCGATTGGGCCCAAGCACTCGAAGTCGCCCGCACCATGACTTCCGCGGCACCCGACCAAGCGGAGGGGTGGATTCACCAGAGTTACACCCTGCACGAACTCCGACGGACCGACGAAGCGTGGTCCACGTTGTTGAGCGTCGCGGAGCGCTTTCCCACCGAGTCGATCATCCCGTACAACCTCGCTTGTTACGCGTGCCAATTGGGAGACCTCACCCGCGCCCGCGATTGGTTGCAACGCGCTGTCCGTCTTCGATCGAAGGACGAAATTCGATCGTTGGCCCTGACCGATCCGGATTTGGCTCCGCTGCGCGATTATCTCCAAACTCTGTGACGGATTGGGGATTGGTGCCCGATAGAATTTCCGCCGCGGCCCGCGTCGTCCTCGCCGCGCTAGCGATTTACGCCTTGCTGGTAATTCGATTCCAGTCGAAGTCCATCTTTTCGGCGTACTGCTCAAAGGCGCGTTCATGCAAGATGAGCGCGGCCCGAACCACGCTCGAATCATCCGATCTTCCCAATTCTCCCATGGAATCGGGAATGATGTCGTTCTTGCGGTGAGCATAAGTCAGCGCGAACACGGCGGCAGCGAGCGCGTGGTACGGCAGATCTTTGTAGGCACCTTCGGCCGCATCTTCCACCACATCGGCCAGGAACTCTAACTGATTGACCAGATGCGGAAACTGCGGGACATGAAGCTGCGCGAACTCGACTTTCCAGAGGGGCAAATTTCGCAACACTTTATCGACCATAGTCGGGGTGACTTGCGCGGCCCCGTGCATCACGTAATTGGCGATTTCGGACATGCGGGCGACATCCTAACCGGACCAAGCGCGCGGAGCAATGCAGGCGTCGCTGTTCCCACCGGTCCGAAGGAAACCAGGAATCAGTGGGCACCTTCTCCGTCGCGAACCGAGTGTTCGGGCAAATCAGGCGTCGTTCGGCGTTGAGTTCTCTGCCGACCTGATTTCCCGAGGCTCGAGTGGTATCGGGCCTTGGGGTTCAACTCCTGCGCCCCACCGGCCCCACCGCCCACCGGCACTGGGTTGGGTTTCACAATTGACCTTGGACCAGCCTCCCAACACCCTGAATACAGTCTTCCTAAGCAACACTCCGCGAGATCGCGGGACAACCATCTCAAAGGACTTTCCAATATGGATGCGATGAAATTACTCGGCAGCTTGCTGAGCAACCAAGCGTTGGCTTCCGGGCTGGGCTCCCAATTGCTGGGCAGCGTTTTCGGCGGCGGTGGCCAGGCGCGGCCGCCGGCATCCGGCGGCGGCTTGGGAAATCTGCTCGGCGCCTTCATGGGCGGTGGTGCCGGCGGTGCCGACCTGGCGGGACTACTCGCTAGCGTGATGGGGGGTGCGGGAGGCACTCCGACAGGCGGCGGCGGGTTGGGCGGATTAGCCGGCTTGCTGGGAGGACTTATGGCGGGCGGTGGCGAAGCTGCTTCCCCGGGAGCGACGGTTGCACCTGCGCGGCCGGCCGACGCTAACGGCCAGGCGACGGTCCTCATTCGCGCGATGGTCAATGCCGCGAAGTCGGATGGTCGAATCGATGAGCAAGAACAGCAGAAAATTCTCGCGCAGATTGGGCATGAAGTTTCCTCGGAAGAAGTTGCGTTTTTGCAGAAGGAGTTTGCCGCGCCGCTCGATGTGGCTGAATTCGCCCGCAGCGTTCCCCCAGGAATGCAGAAGCAAGTTTATCTGCTCTCCCTCACGTCCATTGACCTCGATTCGCAAAATGAGGCGAACTACCTCGGCGAGTTGGCGCGGGGATTGGGGATCGATCCGGCGACCTGCAACCAAATCCACGATCAGGTCGGCGCCCAGAGAATCTTCGCCTAGGTTCTTAAGCGTTACCAAACACGGCCCGGCGGCGTAAGCTTCACGACTTCCGGTGCACTAGGATTTCTTCGCGGCGCATCATTGATGCGCACCCCTTGTTCAAAGTGTCCGATGGGATGGCCATTCTGCCGCAAGGCCTCGCTCAGGAGGACGTCTTCGCCCGCATGAACTAGCCGGGGGTCGGGCCAATCAAGCTGCTGAAGCACCTCGGTGCGCATGGCCCAGAAACCACCCGTGGCGAAGACAAACCGCACCGCTTTCGTGCCGTCATCTTGCACCTCCCACTTGAAAGGGACGCGACGATACCAGCGGGCCGTGCGAATCCATTTCAGCGCTTGTGGCTTGCGGCTGGTGAGGAAATACAACGCGCCCCAAAGAGAAACCTGCGGGTACTTCTGAATGCGACGGCCTAACTTCTCCAGCCAATCCTTCCGCGTGAAATGGGTGTCGTCGTCGCACCAAATTGTCCAACGCGACGTGAGCGGCTTTTCGTTAAACATTCGCCGCATCAGTGGATTCTTGAAGATGTTTCGTGGCTCGACGAATAGCTCGATGTTGCCATAACGCGTCGCGAACTCGTCAAACAACTTCGAAGTCGCCGGCTCGACCTCGTTGAGACCGGCGCGAAGGTTGAAGAGCAGCGGGTCGGTTCGGGAATACAAGCTCTCGAGGAATCGTCGCGCGAGGTCAACGTGCGGCCCGTAGCAAATGACGCAAAGCGTTACCGGTGGGGACAATGCTTCGTGCGGCTGTGCCTCGATCGAAGAGCGTTTGTGAGCTCTGGGACTATTCTTTCGTTCCATGCGCCATGCCGTAAACAAATCTCATCTCGCCGTGACCTTGGAATGCTCGGCGGATTCCAGGGGGTGCAATCGAACCCACGTGGCACCATCGCCACCGTAGGCGGGACTGGCTAAATCAAACGAAGCCACCTCCGGAAGCCGAGCCACGAGTGCCTGCACCGTACGCCACAACTGCCCGGTCCCTTTGCCATGAATCACTCTCACCTCCAGGATCCCCCGCTCGCGGCACAACCTCAGATATTCTGGCACCAACGATCCGATCTCGCGCGGACGAAAGGTGTGGAGATCCAACTCCCCCGTGATCGGTAAATCGACCGGGGGGACATCAGAACATTGGGTGCTCAAATCGGTCATGCGCGCCGAAGCTAAAAGCAAAGGCGGAAGAATGCTGTCATAGTTCCAATGATTTTAGATGAGTTGTCGCGGGGTTGCTCATCATTCTTTCGACAAGAGCTTCTTGGAGCTCTGGAGGTTGGCCTCCCGCGGCCAGCACGAACCATTCGGGAGAGTTTCAATTCTCGAATTTGGCATGATTTCGGACGATTTCGGCGCGCCCGAATAGTTTCTGCTTGCGCGAAAAAAATGGAGGCCAATACGCTCTTCAATCGTTTCGCCAATCAATCACTCTGCTGCCTGAAATCTCCATCCCCGGTGCTCCCCCGAATTTTTTCGTGCCGGCTGACAGACGACGGAAGGCAATCCAGGCGGGACACTGACCCGCTATGATCGACGATGCGATTCTGTTCCTCCAACGGCGCCTGAACCGCGCCCTGCAGGAAGAGTCGGACCCGGCCATCAGCGGCTCCGCTGAGGCCAAAGTGGTATTGCCCGACGGAACGAAGCTTCGGGACGCCTTCGACTTCAAACTCGGCGCAGTAACGCTTCTCTTGTTGAGTATTGAAGAAGAGCGCGCCCTCCGTCCCGATGATGCTTATCTCCGAGTGGCGGCGAACGGAGCCCGCCAAAAAACGTCGCCCGAAGTGCGGTTAAACCTGAACGTTCTCTTGGTCTCGCATTTTCAAGAGTACGGCGACTCGCTGAAATACCTGTCGCGCATCATCCAGCATGTCCAGGCCCATCGGGTCATGAATCGGGTCAACTCACCCGATCTGAGCGACCATATCCAACAATTGGTTCTGGAGCTTGTGACGCCGTCTTGGTCGGAACTGAACGAAATCTGGGGTTCGCTGCGAACCGCTTGCCGACCCTGTGCCTTGTATCGGGTGAAGATGCTGGTCTTCCGGGCGGATGAGACGCCTCCCGCGGCCGAAGTGGGGGAGATGCACCTGGATCTTCGGGAGATTCGCGCGTGAAATTTCGCACGCTATTCACCCTGCGGGTCCGGCACGAATACTACCCCGATGCCATTTGTCCGGATTTCCGGATTGAGGCGGCGTCTTCGACTCAGTCCGCCTTGCAAAACCATCGATGCATCCTGAAGCCGCTGCCCGATGGGATCCGCGTGGCCACGGCGATGGACGAACGAGACCAACCGCAGATTTCCTTTGCCGCCGGGACGTCCCTCGTCTTCCAACTTCACCTTCTTAATCCGGACCTTCCCCTATTCACCGATTTGACCGGCGTTGGCGTTGAGAATGCGCCCTGTTTCACCAATCAGGGAAGAGCCGCCACCAACGGTGTGGTTTCGCTGGGGGTTAAACAGCGGAAAGCGAAGGTGACGGAACGGTTTGTTCTTCGGGAGGGAACCAAGGTCACCAGCTTTCAACTTGCGGGGCGGCCAGTCGACGGGTGTGAAGGATCCGACTTTGTGCTGGATGGCGTCAACGGGCCGGTTTCGCTCAAGACGTACGATTCGCTTCAAAGAACGATCACGGTCGAACGGTCGGGCCCGCAGTCGCCCGAGCGCAGTTTTACGGCGACGTATCCAGTCAATCCGTTGCGACCTCGAAATACTTTTGCCGAAGTGGAACTGGTTCTGGACGATGCGTTGGTGGCGCCAGCCGCAATCCCGGCTGAGTTTCGGATTGAGCTGAAAGCCCGAAGCGCCGTGTGGCGTTACTACTTGTGCACCAACCGTACCTTAGGACCGGGCAAAGCCTTCAGTATCGGGTCATCGGAACCCGCGTTTGGGCCGGTCCAGCCAGAACTGAACGATCCGTTGGTGAAGACCTTGGAAGCGCAGAATCCTGAGTCCAAGGTGTGGTGCTTTGATTCGGTCCAGGCTCGACCGTGTCGCCAAGTCGCTCTGAAGGACATCCAACTCAAAGTCGGAGCCGATACTCTGCTAGCACCCTTACCCAATCCTTCATTCCGAAGCCTCTGCCAGATTAATAAAGAGGTCGCCTTTTTCGAAGTGATTAAAGATGCCGTTGCCGGCGTCGCGTCGCGTAAACCTTAAAACCAAGCCCACTATGTCAATGCCTCCCAAAACTCCCGGCGTTTATGTCCAGGAGATTTCCACGCTGCCTCCCTCGGTAGCGGCCGTCTCGACCGCCATCCCCGCATTCATCGGCTACACGGCTACGCCGGACCCGGCCGATGCAACCAAAGCCGCCTGGCTCAATGCGCCCCGTCGAATCGAAACCCTGATGGAGTATGAACAGTTGTTTGGCGGCCCACCCGATGTGATCTCCAGCGTTTCGGTCGCCGCCGACGATTCGGTGGCCGTCGCGGCCGAATCGACGTTTCCGCTGCTCTACTACAGTTTGCGCCTCTATTTCGAAAACGGCGGCGGCCCCTGTTACATCGTTTCGATCGGGCTTCATTCTGCTCAGCCTGCGCTGCAAAACTTCACCGATGCGCTGAATGCGCTGCAGAAAATGGATGAACCGACACTCATCGTGATGCCCGATGCGGTTCGCCTCGACGACGACTATAAGACAGCGTGCGGTGCTGCGCTTGATCACTGCGGCGGAGTCATGAAGGATCGATTTGCGATCCTCGATGTGAAGCAGCTTTCCGACAAAACCGCCGATGAAATCGCCAAGTTTCGAGAACTTTCGTCAGATTATCTGGCGTATGGGGCGGCCTACGCTCCGTACCTGCGAACCTCCCTTGCTTTCGCTTACGCCGAAGAGAAAGTGCCGGTTCGCTGGGCGTTCAATGGTCTCCGAATCTCGGGTCCCAAAGTCGCCGGCAAAGTTCCTAAGGTGAAGTTTGTCCCCGGAACCGAAGCCGGAAAAATCTCGTTCGCCATCGACGCCACGGGACCGTTCCTGACCGTGACCATGGATAAACCGGGCGGGAGCTCGGCAGCAGACATCGCGGCTGCTTGGGATACGTGGGCCAAAGATCCGGCCAACAAGGCGCAAGGGTTTTCCGTAGCGGCAGCGACCACGCCTGCCCCGACCACGCCCGTCCCACCCATGACCGAACCGGCAAATCTGTGGGCGTCGGATCTCAAGTCGCTCAAAGCGGTAAACACGGCGAAATACAACGCCATCAAGTCAGCTTTGGCGACGAAACGGGCGACGCTTCCTCCCAGTGGCGCCATCGCTGGAATCTTCGCCCGGGTTGACCGTGATCGAGGGGTTTGGAAAGCGCCCGCCAATGTCGCCGTCGCTTCCGTGCTCGACCTCGATCGCATTTACACGGACCTGCAACAGGAAGGGCTGAACGTGGATCCGGTCGGAGGCCGGTCCATCAATGTGATCCGAAGCTTTACCGGCCGAGGCACCCTCGTCTGGGGAGCCCGGACGCTGGCGGGAAATGACAACGAGTGGCGCTATGTCTCCGTGCGCCGGCTCTTCATCATGATTGAAGAATCGGCCCAGAAGTCCACGGCCTTCGCGGTGTTTGAACCGAACGACGCCACGACGTGGCTCAAAGTGAAAGCCATGATTGAGAGCTTTCTCTATGGCCTCTGGGAACAAGGCGCACTGGCAGGGTCCAAGCCGGAAGCCGCGTACTTCGTCAACGTCGGCTTGGGAACCACCATGACGCCGCAGGATATTCTCGAAGGCCGAATGATCGTTGAAATCGGCATCGCGGCGGTCCGTCCGGCGGAGTTCATCATTCTTCGGTTTAGTCACAAAATGCAACAGGCCTGAGCCGTATGCGTCATAACCGAACTACGCAAACTAGGCTCCAAACCATCTGACTTAACCATATAACTGAATAATACTTATGGCTACTACCAAGGAACAGATTAAGGCCGCCTATCCGCTGCCGATTTACAATTACAAGGTTGAGATTGCTGGCCAGACCATCGGGTTTTCTGAAGTGTCGGGCCTGACTATCAGCTACGAAAACACCAAGTATGCCGAGAGCCCTTCGGCGGGCGGCCCGCCTGGTCCTCGCTGGATGTACATGCCCGCCCAGGAGAATCCCGCCACAATAACCCTTAAAAAGGGCGTCGTTCCGAGCGTCAGCAAGGCGGCGTTCTTCGACTGGATCAATTCGATTCAAACCAATGTGGTGGAGAAACGGGACATCTTTGTTCGGCTTTGCGACGAGGAGGGGGCGGCCGTGCTTAGTTGGAAGGTCATTAACGCGTTCCCGACCAAGTTGGATGGACCGTCGTTTTCGGCGAGTTCCAACGATGTCGCCGTTGAGAGCATGGAACTGATGGCGGACGGCGTTCGGATCGAGGCGGCGTAAGCCCATAGGCTGCCCGCACCTGAATGGAGGCCATGAACATCGTCGGAGCGGACGTCAGGAGGCTCTATCTCGATGCACGGTGCAGCCAAGAATTTGGAGTCCCGTCACCTCGTCGACTACTGCAAACCAGATAGCTAATTGCTCATGGCCCTGACCGCTGCAGAACAACGCGCCCAGTATCCCCTGATGGCTTATAACTATCGGGTGAATGTGAGCGGGGCGACTATGAGCTTCTCGGAAGTCTCCGGTTTGGTAATCGAATATGAGACCGTGACTTATCAGCACGGACTCAGTTTTCTCGAAGGCGAAGCGATCACCAAGTTCCGTTACGATAAGTACGCGCCCGTCACTTTGAAGCGCGGCGTCGTCCGCGGCTACACGGCCTTGCGCGACTGGTTGCAATCCCTGGAGGCGCGGGCGCTCGACATCAGTTTGTGCGACGAACAGGGGATTCCGGTGATCACTTGGCACGTGGGCAAAGCCCTGGCGGTAAAACTGGAGGCGCCGCCCTTCAACGCCAGCAGCGATGACGTGGCGATCGAGTCTCTCGAATTGAAGGTCTCCCGCATCACGCTCGAGCATCATTGAAGGTATGGAACTCCCGGCGCCCATCCCGCTGCCAAAACCGCAGGGTCTCAATCCCGAGCTCGTCCTTGGATTTCGCTTCGGCGTGTTGTTCCTGGCTGGAGGAGTCGTTCCGAATCCTTTGGATCTCCGATTTCGGAAGGTTTCGGGCCTGTCGTCGGAAGTGACCACCACCACGGTGAATGAAGGCGGGCAAAACCTCTATACCCATCGGCTGCCGGAGCGGGTGAACTATGGCAATCTGGTATTGGAACGCGGCTTCGTCGTGGGTTCGCCGTTGAATCTTGAGTTCAATGCCACGATGTCGCTCTTCAAGTTCTCACCGGCCAGTGTGTTGGTGATCCTGCATAACGAATTGGCGCTCCCACTGGCCGCCTGGTTGTTTCATCGAGCCTATCCCGTCAAATGGTCCACGTCGGATCTCGACGCCGAACAGCACGCGATGGCGATCGATACCATGGAACTGGCTTACTCTCGGATGCAAATCTTGCGCGTCTGACCCATGCCGATTGAAATCAAAGAACTCGTGATCCGGGCAATCGTCGATGAAACGAAGGATGAGGCACCATCAGCTCGGGCGGAAGCCTCGGCGCCTTCGGATCGTTCTGCCTTAGTCGAGGAATGCGTTCGGGAAGTGTTGAAGATTTTGGAACGAACCCGGGAGCGGTGATATGGACCTGACCAAAGCGTTCAAGTTAGAGAAGCTCAAGATTGACGCCTTCGGAAACCGGCGGCGAGCTGGACTTCCGCAAAAGACGATTACCGTCATGTTCAACCCCGAATCGTTCTCGATGCGCCATGAGAACAAGTTGAAACACATTCCGGGCATTAACACCAGTGGGCGTCAAGCGACCTATTCCCATAGCCTTTCCGATGAACTCGCTCTGGATCTGGTTTTCGACGGCACCGGAGTGAGCGATATGGGATGGCGGGCGCCGGTGGGAAAGGGAATGCGGTCGGTCGCTGAGCAGATTGATGATTTTCTGGAGGCTTGTTTTTACCTCGATGGGAAAATCCATGAGCCCAAACATCTCACGATCCATTGGGGGGACGGCCCGCTCAGGAGCTTCGAGTGCCGCCTGAAGTCGGCCGACATTACCTATAGCCTCTTTGACAAGAGCGGTGCGGCCCTGCGCGCCACTCTCAAAGCCGTGTTTATGGAGGGTATCGATACGGCGATGCGAGTGCGGAAGGAAGGCAAGAGCTCGCCAGATTTAAGCCACCATCGCGTGGTCCGGATTGGTGAATCGCTCCCCCTGCTTTGTCAGGAAATCTACGGCACTTCGGCTCACTACCTTGAGGTGGCGGCCGCCAACGGTCTGGATGATTTTCGAAATCTTGTCCCCGGCCAGGAACTCGTCTTTCCGCCTCTGACGGTAGCCGCCGGGCCAGCGGCTCCATATGCCCGCGTATGAGTGTCGTTACGGCCACCATACTCAGCGGGGGCAAGGTGATGGACCCGACGTACGAACTCGTCTCGATCGATGTGCGCCGGGAGGTTGATCGCATTCCGTCAGCGAACTTGATGTTACTCGACGGAGACGCTCCGCAGCGGGTGTTTCCGATTAGCGATATGGATTTTTTTGAGCCGGGAAAGGAAATCGAAATCAAGCTGCGGTACGAAGGCGAGCCCGGAGGCGACCAGACAGTATTCAAGGGTATGGTCATCCGGCACGGGGTGGAGTCCAGGCCGCCGCGTTCCTTCCTGACGGTGGAACTCAAGGATGCGGCCGTTCGGTTGACCCAAGGACGACGAAGCAAGGTGTTTCGCGACCAGACTGATGACCAGGCGATCGGCGCGATCCTTGCCGCAGCGGGGCTTAAAAAGGGCGCAGTTGCTAAGGCAGATCCGCAGCAGCCTGAGCTGGTTCAGTATCATTGCACCGACTGGGACTTCATACTTTCCCGCGCCGATTTTCACGGACTCAGAGTGGTGGTT
>DLVS01000093.1:12401-22599 GCA_003445095.1 Verrucomicrobiales bacterium | reverse complement strand
TGGTTGCTGGTCTGAGTTCCATCACTGGCGGAGGCATTATCCTGGCCGACCGGGAACTGGACGGTCCCGGACCGGATCGCGGCGTCGTCTTCCAGTCGCCTTCACTGCTGCCGTGGATGACTGCGCGAGAGAATGTGATGTTGGGGGTGAATCAGGTATTTTTCACTGCCAGCCCCACCGAGCGAGAGCAGATTGCGGAATATTATCTTACGGTCGTAGGACTGGAAGATTCGATGCACAAGAGGCCGTCGGAGTTGAGCCAAGGAATGCGCCAGCGGGTCGGGATTGCGCGCGCATTTGCCTTGAAGCCAAAGATGCTTCTCTTAGATGAACCGTTTGGGATGCTCGATTCATTAACGCGCTATGAGCTTCAAGCAGTGTTGCTGGAACTCTGGCGAAACAATCGAATTACGACGCTGATGGTGACTCACGATGTGGATGAGGCGTTATACCTCAGCGACCGAGTCGTCTGCATGACCGACGGCCCGGCAGCAGAAGTAGGTGAGATCGTTTCTATTCCCTTCCCACGGCCGCGCGATCGTACCGCCGTGATGGAACATCCGCTGTACGATTCTCTGCGGGATGGCCTGATTGACTTTCTCGAGCACCGAGCGCACCGCGGTAAGAATTGAGTGGCTTCAATTGGGCGTCTCCGACGCGGGGGTGCCAATCCAGAAGTGATCCGCCTCTAGTGAAAGTGGCGGCGGCCGCCCCTCGGAGCAGTCAGTCGGTGCTCGCTTCGAGCCGGGTTCCGAGATCCCCCCACGGCTGGAGTATTACCTTCCGCCGACCGTAGAAGAAAGCGCCCAACAGGCCAGCTCGTGCAATTACTCTACGATCTTCGGAACTAGAAATAAGCCGCCAGCTTGGGCCGGCGCGTTTCGCATTGCCTCGTCATGTGACAATGGCGCCCGAGGTTCGTCAGGGCGCGTGACGTTCACCAACGGGTAGGCGTGGGCGGTGGCTTCCACGTCCGAGACATCCACTTCCTTTAGCTGTGCGACATATCCCAAAATCCCCTCTAACTGGGAACCCAAGTGCGACGCCTCATCGGCGGTTAAACCGACGCGAGCAAGCTTGGCCACATAATGAATATCGAAGTCGGACATAAGAGGGAGGGAAATGAACTTCGGGTAGCCTAGGAATCATTCCTCATGATTCGCCAAATTTGTTCTCAATCAGGGATACGAGCTGCTCTAAAGCGTCGGTGGCTCCTTCACCCGTGCAGGTGATGGTGAGCAGACTTCCGGGGCCAGCCGCGAGCATCAGCAATCCCATGATGCTCTTACCATTGATGGTCTCACCGTCTTTTTCGATAAACACATCACAGGCGAACGAGCCAGCTAACTTGACAAATTGCGATGAGGGGCGGGCATGGACCCCCAATCGGTTAGTCACCGTAACTTCGCGGGACACAGTTAGTCGCTGATTGGAGTTGGCCGTGGGTGCGCTCACTTCCGTTGCGGAGCGTGCCGCATTGCCGGCGTTCTTGCCAACAGTTAATCCTGTTATGGAATGCAAAAAGGCGAATCTCAATATACTGCGGCACTGTGCCTCATCGGCCTGCCCCAGTGGCATTCTCGTGATCGAATGTCAGTCTGTTGAAGTCGGCCCAGGGCGAACCGGCTCCCAAACCGAGTCAATTCAACCGCAGCCAAACCGTCTTAAGGTATGCCGGCTCTTCACGGGAGATCGGGAAGTCCGGAGGCTGCGGAACGTAGTGTTCCTGCAGGATCCGGCGCCCCGTGGCCGAGATCGCGCCGCGCACTTGAGTCAAAAATCGTTCCGGTGCCAGCCGGGCGGCGTTGGTCGAGGCAAACAGTACTCCGCCCGACCGCAACAGCGGCATAACCAGCGTGACCAAGTCGGCATAGTTGGACTCTGCTCGAAAGTCCCCATGTTCGCGGGAGCGTGAAAAGGTCGGGGGGTCCAACACGATGAGATCGAACTGGCGCTTCTTCTTCGCCAAACGCTTGGACCAGTCGAACACATCGCCGTGGATAAAGTCGTGGGCCGCCGAATCGAGGCCATTTAACGTGAAGTTACGACGACCCCAGTCGAGATATTTGCGGGACAAATCCAGGCTCGTCGTTCGAGCTCCTCCCAAGGCCGCACACACACTGAATCCGCAAGTGTAGGCGAAACAGTTGAGCATCTCAGGCACCGACGGAGACTTCGTAAAGAGCGGAAAACCGGCGGCGACATGGCTAGTGAGCAGCCGTCGTCGATTGTCGCGCTGGTCCAGAAATAATCCGGTCGAATAGCCTTCTTGAAAGCTCAACTCAAAACGGACTCCATTCTCTCGCACTTCAAAGGTCGGCGGCGCAATTGGACCCGCCAAACAGCGCGGACAGGAGTCCCGCGGCGCGGCCCGACCAATATGCCGCTGAAGTTGCCTGAAATAGATGGACTCGGGCGCGGGCTCTTCCGCCAGGTGCCATGGGTTCCCGCTGGTTAGTTTGGCGACCGCCGGCTCGCGCTCCGCGTGCAACAACAGGAACGCCCCGAGCCGATCAACATATTGCCCCGGGGTGGCATCGGCTGATCCATTTTGCCAGCGGAAGCAATTGGTCCAGCCGGAATCAACAATCGCACCTCGCAATTGTGCCGCTGCGGTTTGAGTGAAATCGGGCTCCAGGGTGAACCGCATGAGCTCGGCGCCGCACGGATGTTGAAACTCAAGCCGGCCAGAATGCAGATGTAACCGAGGTGCTGGCGTCCCTCCGTACAGGGGATCGCCAAGGATCGGCAACCCTTCCGACGCGGCATGAACTCGGATCTGATGGGTTCGCCCGGTTACGGGTTCGGCGTCCAGCCACGTCAGACCTGCCTCTCGGGTTCGAACATGAAACCTGGTCTCGGCTTGATCACCCGCCGCGCCAGTGGGACGGGCTTGATAACGATCACCGACCCGAGTCAGCGGCTTGATGCAGGTGAAGGCGTCACGGGCAACCGGCCGGTCTGTGACGAGCACATAGCGCTTGATTACTTGGCGCTGGGCAAACTGGCGGGTGAGCGATCGATTCGCAGTGGGGGTCTTGCAAAATATCATGAGGCCGCTGGTGTCTTTATCGAGGCGATGGACGATGGCCAGTTTCGCCCAGCGCGGTTCCCGATGTTTCAACCAATCATGAATGCCTTCGCCCGCAAAGGGTGCGGGAGCATGGGTATTCCATCCCGGCGGTTTGTTTACCACCAGCAAGTCGTCGTCCTCAAACACCACGCACGGCGGCAGGCGTTCAACCACGGTGCTCATGTGAATTGCCATTGCCCGGTTCCGATGGCCCAACCGCTCAGCAGCAGATTTGTCACGGCGTGGGCGGTTATGGCATCGCCGAGACGACCGTGCCGGATCACTAGCCATTGATATGCCGCTGCACAAATGATGCCGGCGAGCCATTGCCCCGGATGGCTCAGTCCAAACAGGAGGCAAGTCGCGACGAACGCGAAGGGATTCCAGGTCGTCAACGGAACTTCGGTGAATCGGGCGCTGATGAAATAGCGGTACACAAACCCGCGATAGAAGACCTCCTCGACCAAAGGCACGACGCAGGATCGTCCCACCACGCGCACGAGGACGAAAAACCAAGCAAGCGTGGGCGACTCGGGAAACTGCTTGAAAGGATTCCACGGGGGCTCAGGCGTAGCGGCGGGCCAGGCTTGGAATCCGTGGGCTACCCACTGCCACACTTGGGTCAGTGTGGGAATTCGACCCTCGAGCCCCCACCACAAGACAGCGACCGCAACTCCAACCGCGACCGCTGAGGCACTGAAGGCCAATTTCATTTCAGGTAGCCACCGTCGCAACCACCACAGCAGGGCGGCCACGCCAGCCGTCTTCACCGCGTACAACCAGTATTCCGATCCAGCAAACAAACCCGGTGCCAAGGCGGTGATCAGGACGAAAACTGCAAACGGAAGCACACGAGCCACCTCGGGAATCTGGAGCCATCGAGGGCTCGAAGATGTCGCACTGGTTGAATCGGGCATGAACGGACCAAGTCTCGGAGGGTCATCGGTTCCAGCAAGCAGGAACTGTAAGAAGCACCAGAATTCAATTCGCGACGAACGCAGACTTGTGGCTCGAGTTTCGTACCACGCCAAGGTCCCCGACTTTCGAGTGGCCGAGCAGCGAATCAGCAAAGGTCTACTGAGCCGCTTTGGACAGTCTACGCCTTGAAGAAAATTTTGCGGCGATACAACCAATAGAGCACGCCCCAGGCGGCCAAGGCGAACAGGGCGTGTTGGAAAACGGGGAACCACGCCTCACCCATCGGTTTCCGTAACCCGCCAATCCAAGCGCCGCTGAGGCTCCGAAACCAGCCGCCAAACGAATTGCCCAGCACGTACGCGGCAATGGAGTTCATCCCGACGACGACCAGCGGAAACGCCCAGCGTTTCCAACCTTTCACTTCGATGGCCCAATAGAAAGCCAGTAGGATCAGAGTCGTCCACCCGGCCGCATAAACCGCAAAGCTGGGAGTCCAGATTCGTTTGATCAAAGGAAACCAAGGGCTCACCGCCCAGCCAAACACGATCGCGGCAATTCCCGACACCGCCAACAGCGCCATGGTTCTTTGGGGAGTGAACCTCCCATTTGACGATGTTTGCTGGACCAACTGTCCCGCCATCGCTCCAAAGATGATCGTCGCAGACGCAGGAATCGCGTTCAACCCCACGTAATATCCGGAATAGTTGCGGTCTAACATCCAACGATCAAAGGCGCTGCCGATGTTCTCGTTACCCATCGCCCAAGGTCCGCCCGGACCGTTCCACGGATTGAACATCCACAGCAATTGATACCCGACCAAAATCACGCCGACCACGACCGCCTGAGTTCGAAAGCTGCGACCGACGAAGAAAAACGCAATGACGTAGCCAACGGCGATCTGCTGCAGGACCCGAATGAATCCGATTTGGATTTTATCGGCACCGAAGTGGTCGAGGAGGATTCCAATCGCCATTAGGTTGAAAGCGCGAATCAGCACGTGCTGAAGTCGGCGTCCCCACGAGTCGCCGAGGGCTGCTCTCCGCGCGAGTGCAAACGGCATGGCCGCCCCGACCATGAACATGAACGACGGTTGAATGAGATCCCAATAGACGCAACCAGCCCATTGTACGTGCTCGTTTTGGAGATAGAGCCAGTTCCAACCGGGAACACCTTTGAGCGAATGAAAAATGCCGCCGGCGAGCAGCGTCAGCATGATCAGGCCGCGGTAGGCGTCGAGGGCCTGCAAACGCGGACCGGTTGTCGGCGGTGAATTAGGGCTCGGTGGCGAAACGTTCACACGGGGAAGAGGTGATCGACGTTATCCGCAGCGTCGGCGTGAAGGGAAGCAGGTTTGCTGGAATGACGGGCTAGCATACCGTGGGTTTGAGTGGGGTGAGGCAACGCTCCGCGGAGCCGTCCGTGGGTGGAGTCACCTAAGCGATGACTCGCGGTTGAGCGCCGGCTCGGCCAAGCCTCGCTCAACCTGCTTTTCTGCGCTCGTGGGCCACATCCCTGGCGAGTTGCGGGCTTCGCGAAAACTTCGGAACCTGCTTGGATCACGGCGTGAGCGAACCCGCATCCAAGCTGCCTCCGACGGATATGGAGACTTATGTGCCGGCGGCCATCACCGTCGTTCGTCGTTCGCGGGGCTGGCCCGGAATATTTCTGCAGGAACGCCGGGGAAAATCTGGCGCGGTCAATTACCCCAGTGGTATTCGGCAGCACATTCTCTATCTGTGGTTGCGTGCCCTCGACGGCGAATTGGTCACGGAACAAGGCCGAAACTCCATGCATTACGCGGCCGGCGAAGCGCGATTTACTCCTGCGGGTCCACCCGTCGCGTTCCGTTGGCACGGGGACGTTCACGTTCTTATGCTCGGATTCGAAGGCTGGTTCTTGGAGCGGGTCGCCGCCGAACTGGGCTGCGCCATAAACCTACCTGGAGCCATCAATACGGCGACCCTTCCGGCGATACATCCCGCCGCAACTTTGGTCCGCCAACTGGCGCAGGAATTGGAAGCCGGTCCCGGTTCATCGGTCGTCGCCGATGGAATCGCTCGGGCCGTGGCTGTGCTGCTATTGCGGCAATTCCAGCGCTTGCCTCCCGTCAAATCTCCACCTGCCGCGCCACCCGCGGCAGTGTTGCGAGCCGTTACACTCATGCGCAGGCGTTTGGCCGATTCCCTCTCTCTCGATGAACTCGCCAAGGCGGCCGCGCTGAGCCCCTTCCATTTTTCCCGCCAATTCAAAACGGCCACGGGGCATCCACCGCACGAATATCTCATCCGACTGAGAGTGGACCGGGCTCAAGAACTACTGCGCCAACATGGCCGCACTTGGAACATGGCCGCCGTCGCCCGTGAAGTCGGGTTCAGCGACCAGAGTCATCTGGCGCGCCATTTCAAACGCGTCCTGGGGATTACTCCGAGTGAATTCGTGAATTAAAGTGACTCACCGCGAACAGCAACTTCGTCCTCCGCCGACCGCAAGGTTATCCAATCCCCTGCCGCGCCTTCGGCGATGATCCGTCCGCCTCGGAGATTCTGAGGCGCCGGCCATGTGGATCGTCCGTCTCGCCCTTCGTAGACCCTATACCTTCGTCGTCGCTGCACTCTTGCTCGTGTTGACGACTCCCTTCGTCCTGCTGCGAACGCCGACGGACATCTTTCCGGCAATCGACATCCCGGTCATCTCGGTGATTTGGCAATATGCCGGTCTCAATGCACAAGAGATCGAACAGCGGATTATCTACAACCACGAGCGGTCGTTATCCGCGACGGTTAATGACCTCGAGCACGTTGAATCCACCTCTTACAACGGGGTTGGGATCATCAAGGTATTCCTCCGCGAGGGCGCCTCAGTGGATGCGGGCGTCGCGCAAGTCACGGCCATTGCTCAGACGATCCTCCGCCAAATGCCGCCCGGGCAAACTCCGCCTCTGGTCATTCGTTACAATGCGTCGACCGTCCCGATTCTGCAGTATGGGTTGAGTTCGAAGACGCTTTCGGAACAAGAGCTCTACGACCTTGGCCAGAATCAGGTGCGCGTCGGTTTGGCGACGGTTGAAGGCGCCCAAATACCCTGGCCGTACGGCGGCAAGACCCGCTTAGTCGCGGTGGACCTGGATCTTCAGGCGCTTAAATCTCGCGGCTTATCTGCTCAAGATGTGGTCAACGCTTTCAGTGCCCAAAATCTGATCTTGCCCAGCGGCACGGCCAAAATTGGCACGACCGAATACGATGTGGAGGTGAACGGCTCGCCTCGCGTCCTGGAGGATTTGAACCAGCTCCCGCTAAAAGTCGTGAATGGGGCGACGATCTATTTGCGCGACGTGGCGCAGGTCAAGGACGGCGCCCAACCGCAAGTAAACATCGTGCGTCAAGACGGCCAACGTGGCGCCTTGCTAACGATTCTCAAAAGCGGCCAAGCCTCGACGATGGAAGTCGTTCGTCGAGTGAAGGCGGCGATGCCCGGGATTCTCTCGGGGCTGTCGCCTGAACTCAAAGTCCGAGAGTTTGCCGATCAATCATTGTTCGTTCGTGCGGCTATCAATGGGGTCGCCCAAGAAGGTGTCATCGCCGCGACGCTGACCGCGCTCATGATCTTGCTGTTCATTGGCTCTTGGCGGAGCACGGTGATCATTGCTCTTTCGATTCCACTGAGCGTCCTCGCTTCGTTGGCCACCTTGAGCGCGCTCGGACAGACGATCAACCTCATGACCCTAGGCGGGCTGGCGCTGGCGGTTGGGGTCTTGGTGGATGATGCCACCGTCGAGATCGAGAACGTCCACCGTCAGATGGCCATGGGAAAGCCTCTCGAGCAGGCCATATTGGACGGCGCCCAAGAAATCGCGCTGCCCGCCTTCGTGAGCACCTTGTGCATCTGCATCGTGTTCGTGCCGATGTTCTTTCTCACCGGAGTGGCCAAGTACTTGTTTGTGCCGCTGGCACAAGCGGTGGTCTTCGCGATGCTGGCGAGCTATTTTTTGAGCCGCACGCTGATCCCCACGCTAGTCCTGTGGTTTTACCGGCACGCGGGAGATTGGCATGGGCAGGGGGCCACGACCGGAACTCCTCCTCGCGGGTGGACGCGCCCGTTCGTAGCGATTCAGGAATCATTCGAGCGCGGCTTCGAGTGGTTTCGCTGCAGGTTCCGAACGAGCTTAGCTGCTTGGTTAACTCGGCGCGGATTGCTCGTCGGACTGGTGGTCATGTTCTGCGCGGCGACCGGGCTCTTGATTCCATTCCTCGGACAGGACTTTTTCCCAACCGTCGACGCGGGCCAATTTCGTCTTCATCTGCGGGCTCCCAGCGGAACGCGCATCGAGGAAACGGCTCGCCTGACGGATGCGGTCGAACAGGTAATTCGCGAGGTGGTTCCCGAGGAAGAAGTGGCCGGCATTCTGGATAACATTGGCATACCCACTTCGGGCATTAGTTTAAGTTATAGTACCAGCGGCCTGACGGGTGTGGGTGATGCCGATATCCTGGTTTCACTCAAGCCCGAGCATGGGCCGACGATCCGCTACGTCGATGAGCTGCGCACACGGTTGAATCGCGACTTCGCCGGGACCCAGTTCTATTTCCTTCCGGCCGATATCGTCAGCCAGACTTTGAATTTCGGGCTCCCGGCTCCGTTCGACATTCAGTTTGTCGGCCGAGATCAGCCAGCCAATCGGGCGGCGGCAGCTCGCTTGTCGGAGAAAATTCGGCAGGTTCCCGGAGTGGTTGACGCGCGAGTTCAGCAACCGGCGAATCAACCCAAGCTCCAAGTCGACATGGATCGGGTGAAGGCGGGTGAATTGGGGTTCACCGGGAAAGATGTGGCAAACTCCGTGCTCCTGAGCTTGAGCGGCAGCGGTCAGGTTCAGCCAGGTTATTGGCTCAATCCGAAGGTCGGAATTCAGTACCTCGTCAATGTGCGCGCTCCGGAATACGCCATGGATTCCGTTGAGGCGCTGCAAGGCATTCCGGTCATTTCCGGACGCGGTACTGCTGACGACCAGTTACTCGCGAATGTAGCTACGATCCGTCACAATACGGGGCCCGCCGTCATCTCCCATTACAACGCGGTCCCCGTCATCGACGTGTTTGGCGGAGTTAGCGGTCGCGATTTGGGAAGCGTAATGAAGGAAATGCATCCGCTGATTGACCAGGCTGAAAAAGAACTGCCGCGCGGGAGTTTTATCAAGATCCGTGGGGTCGCGGAAACAATGCGCGCTAGCTACTCCCATCTACTGGTCGGCTTAGGGGCGGCGGTAATCCTCGTGTACTTGCTCCTGGTCGTGAACTTTCAAAGTTGGCTTGAACCCTTCATTATTATTTCCGCACTGCCCGCGGCGTTGGCCGGGGTGGTTTGGGGACTTTGGGTCACCCACACGACACTGAGTGTCCCGGCGCTGATGGGTGCCATCATGTGTCTGGGCGTGGCCACCGCGAATTCAGTGTTGGTCGTGACCTTTGCGCGCGCCCGTCTCACTGAGGGACTCGCCCCGGAGATGGCGGCTCTCGAAGCCGCCACGACCCGTTTGCGCGCGGTACTGATGACCGCCCTCGCGATGATCATGGGAATGCTTCCGATGAGCTTGGGATTAGGTGAAGGAGGCGAGCAGAACGCGCCGTTGGGCCGGGCAGTCATTGGAGGGCTGATCTTGGCTACGGGAGCGACGCTGTTCTTTGTTCCTTCTGTCTTCGCATTGCTCCACCGGAATTCGAACCGCCGCCGCTCCCAGGCGGTTGAGGTGAATCCGCCTGAACCTGCTTTCGCATGATGCTCACTTATCCTTGTCGCCCATGAACTCTCTGGAACGATCTCGCTCAATGGTATTGGACGCACCCGATCCGCTGCCGCCCTCCCGATCGGAGAGCACCCCGCCCCCTCCCCGTCCCGGCCGCGTCGTGGCGTGGGCAAGCGTGATCATTGGGCTTGCGTTGACCGCAGGGCTTTGGCCCCGCTGGCGCTTGACACACGCCACAGCCGCCCGGACTCACGAATTGGCCATTCCCACGGTAATGGTCACCTCTCCGCGTCCGGCCGACCCAGCACCGGCTTTACCCTTACCGGCCGAGATCAAACCGCAAACCGAAGCGACGCTTTTCGGGCGTGCCAGCGGATATGTTCATAAACTTCACGTTGATCTGGGAAGTCAGGTTAAGGCCGGACAGTTGTTGGCTGAAATCGACAGTCCCGAACTGGACGCCGAACTCA
>DLVS01000093.1:0-12223 GCA_003445095.1 Verrucomicrobiales bacterium | reverse complement strand
AAACAAGCCGATTTTGCCCTCAAATCCGCCGCCGTGGATGCCGGACAGGCACGGGTAAAGCGGTTGGAGGAACTCAAGGGATTCGGCCGTGTGATCGCTCCTTTCGAAGGGACTATCACCGCACGGTACACCGACGTGGGCGACCTGATCAGTACGGAAACGCCCCACGCTTTGTTCAAGTTGGCCGACACTCGAACACTGCGCGTGTTTGTCAGAATTCCTCAAACCCTAACCACTCTGGCGACCGTGGGAGTACCCGCCGAACTGACTCTGGACGAAAAGCCAGGACGCCACTTTGCAGCGACGCTCGTCCGTTCCGCGGGAGCGCTAGATCCGTCATCCCGCACCCTTCTGGTGGAGCTCAGTGTGGACAACTCTGCCGGTGAAATTTTCGCGGGAAGTTTTGGCCAGGTACGCTTTCCCGGCCAGGTGACGAACAAGATCCTCTCGCTTCCTTCCAACGCCCTCTTGTTTCGACCCGATGGGCCACAAGTTGGAGTCGTCAAGCCGGACGAAACCGTCGAGCTACGGCCTGTGAAACTAGGACGCGATTCCGGTCGCCAGGTGGAAATTCTTGGAGGAGTCAGCGGCAATGAAAGGGTCATCCTCAATCCTCGCGACTCATTGACGGATCACACTCGAGTTCGTATCGCCAACGCACCACCGCCGGTTGGGAAACTTTGACTGGTTTCGGGATGGGCAACCACATTCTGAAGCCGGTTCCAAGAACACATTGAAAACTACCGCCAAGGCGTGCTTCCGAAGGCAACTCGACGCTAAGGTCGCTCTTCACTCATGCCGGTAGGAAAAACGCGAAGCAAACCGACCGACTCAATCGTCGGATATTCTGGCAAACCCCTGGTGACGAAGCTGGGCTTTCGCCCCGGCATGCGCATCGCCCTCTTCGATCCTCCAAAGGATTACCAGCAGTGGCTAACGCCGATGCCACCGGGAATCGAGTTCGTCACGGCACCCGATTCCGGGCGGTTTGCCGCGGTTCACTGTTTCGTTATGCACCGGACTGAATTGGCCCAGCGACTGGCTCGCGCTCGTCGATTGATGGAGGACAACGGATTCATCTGGATCTCTTGGCCGAAGAAATCTGCCAAGGTGGCCACGGACGTGACCGAGGATGTCATCCGCGACATGGCCCTGAAAGGCGATCTTGTGGACGTCAAAGTCTGCGCCGTCAGTGAGGTTTGGTCCGGCCTCAAGCTGTGCGTGCGGCGGGTATTCCGGGCTGCCTGCTGAGGAACGGCCACGACCTGACTTACCCGGGGGCTGGGGTTGCGGCCGTTCCCCGCAGTCCCGAGCAACACCTGATCTGTCAGTACTGTTCCCTCTCTGGGTGCCGAAATGTCGACCTAATCTCGGTTTGCAAGTGGCAACATCTCGTCGCCGAGCCTGGTCCCAAACCTTGATTCAGGGCTCACCAGTTCAGGGCGGGTCGCAAGGTTCAAACTCGACGACGAAGCCCCAAATTCCGCTTGAGGGATTAATCTCATCGTTCCACACGAATTCCCCGAAGAGACCGACGGTCAGGAACTGTTCCGATCCTGGACCATAATTGTCGTTGGGCTCGCCCGCGCGCCAATTGGAATACGCGGTGCCACCGTTGACGCCAGGGATGTCTCCCTCGCCATTATACCAGGTCCAGTTTGCGGTTGGGTCTAGCTCGTCTGATGGCTGCAAACCGCCAACCCACAACTGCTGTAAAAGGCAGTTCCGTCTCAACCGATCGATGAAGGCGTCTTCTTCATATGAGGTGACGGTGGCCAGGTGACCGGTCGCACAGCCGAACGTCATCGCCTCAGCGGCGGCCTTTGCCTCCTCCCAGGTGATGTAGTAGGCGGTAATCACTTGGTAAAAATGGCCATTGGGTCCTTCCGTGGGCTCGATGGCGCAAGGCTCCAGGCATTCAAAACTTATTCCGTAGGTGCCGAAGGTGTAATGATCCGATCCACCGTTGAAGTCGTAGTCGAAGGCTGAAGTGACTGCGATATAGAAGGTCCCATCGAATGGAGCGGTGAATTCCAGATAGGGGTCCGACGTTAGCGACTCTCCGGGGGCAGATTGATCGTCACTAAAAGCCCAGAAATTGCCGTCCGCATCAAACACCCCAAGCATCGCGTTCAATAAGGCCCCATCGGAGTCTACATCCACCAGCAGGGTCTGTCCCCCGCCAAGCGTTATGCCGAAGTAGTCTACATCGCTGGTCCCGATGCTGAGGTCAGAGAATGAAACGCCACACGACACCGAAGTTGCTTCGGCCGGTGAATCGTTCGGTTCGAGTCGATCAGTCGGCGGTGGCACGCAGGCATCACCCACGCCATCATTGTCCGAGTCTTCCTGGCCCGGGTTCCAGATGTACGGACAGTTGTCGCGGATATCGGGAATCCCATCCCCGTCCGAATCCGCTTCAACGGTCATCACGCTTAGAACATAGTGGCCGGCGCTCCCGCCATCGCCGCTGAAATCAAGATCAGGAAAGCCCGAGACAGCCACGGTATAGGTACCATCCTGGAGTACTTGATATGCGACGGCCGATAAAAGGTTAAAGCCACTGTCGTCGTCGACGGCTACTAGCGTTCCGTCTGGCGCAAAGATTCCGGCGACGGAATCGAATCCACCGCGAGTTAGTTCAGCATAGATGATTTCTCCTGCTTTGGCCTCGAATTTGTAGTAGTCGACATCGGCGCCGACCGGATCGATCTCCGTGTATTGCGGGACCGTGGCCGACAGGAACGGCAGGGTAATCGCGGTGGCGCCTGCCAACGAGTTGTTCTTCCCGGCCCATCGGTCGTTGTAATCGACGTCATGTTGGTACCGGACGGTCTTCTTCTTAAGGTCGAATGGGCTAGCTTCGCTGAACTCTTCGAAAATGGCCGCTTGTGGCCAAAGACTCAGGCGCGCCTGTTTGGCGGCTGATGGACTAAGGTCCAACGGAGTTTCCAACCCGCCCGTCGCCACAAATCCCCCAGAAAGTCCGGCAATACCACTCGTCGCTGTGAGGGAGCCGTATTTCACTTCGACCACATTGCCAACTTTCTTGAGGGTGATGGTGAAGCTATTGGCACCTTCCGACGGATACGCGGGAACGTTTCTCCAGATCACCGAGAACGCCGAAGCTGTCTGGGCGAAGGTCACGATCCCCCCTGCGGAAGGATTCAGGTCTCGCCACAAGCCGGCAATTCGCGGCGGCCCATCCAAAAACCCAGGTCGGCTCGGCGTGTAAGAACTGTCCGGGGAACCGAACGTCAGGTTGCCGTTCGCATTGACAAACACTTTGTCAAAGCTTTGGCCCAGAATTCGGAAGCCGAACGGCAGCGGCAACTCAAATGAACCATCATCACCGACCGGAAGCGGACTTCCTGGACGAAGGCCGTTGATGAGAATGTTGATGTCCCCGGTGGTCTCACCGGCTGCGGCCGAAACCACCGTAAGATCGAGCGGGTTGTCCGTATTGGTTAAGTTGTTGGACTCGTTCGCTCCATTATAGAATTCCTCTGGTCCGGGAATCGCCACCGGAAGAGTACTGAAACCACCCGCCAGAATCTGGTCGATATAGACCGCGTAGCTAGCACCCGGCGTGAGGCCGCGCAGTGTGTATTCGCCATCAAATGCGTCGCCCGGGAATAAACTGTAATCTCCTGAAATCGCGGAAACCGCATCGTGGAACGGGTCAGCGAGATTGCGGGCGATCACATTTATGCCCGTAATCGGATTACCATAAGTTGTGCGAATCACCCCCGTAATGGTTCCGGTAGTGGTCGCGAAGTCCGCCGCCGGATAGAGGGTCGAGATTGACGCGATATCGTCTTTCTCCGGTGAGCCGGTCCCAGTCCCTGGCCCGAAGTAAAAAGGGTACATGGTTTCGATGATGTCTTCTGCGGTGGGATCCGGCGGTAAGCCAAAGGTTCCAGAATCGGGCGTCGGGCCGCTTGAGTCACCGATGAAGATTTGGCCATTGACGACGGTATGCGCGAGCCCGCTGTAGTGACCGAACTCATGCACCATCACATCGAAGGCATACACTGGATCGGTGAAGGCAGGTCCGTTGAGAAAGCTCAAGCCCTCCAGGATCGTGCACGTGCTCACGTCAACCCATTCCGGACCCGCAAATCCCAAAATTCCCGAACCGGCTCCGAAAAGCACATCGAAGATTTCGCCCGTGTCGTCGAAGACAATCGCGCTGTAGCCATCGGGCGAAAGGGGTGACAGATATTCGGCAAAGTTCGTGATGTCCACGTCCACGGGAAGCTCGCCCGTGTTGTCGTAGGTAGCCGTGGCACTGGGGACCGCGGCCCAGACGTCGAAGGCTGATTGGACTAACGCTACGGCGTCAGCGTGAGGAAGACTCCCCAAGTTTCCCTGATCGGGATTGAAAGGAATTCCCAACCCGCCGTCGGGCCAACGCAGCGGGACGCCGGAGTCGCAAAGCCCAATCGGACCGCCGGCGGAAGCGGGGAGACTCACGACCAAGAGGGCGAGTCCAACAAACAACGAACGAGTACCAAGAATTACTGGAAAAAGAGTAGGTTCCATAAATCGGGTCTCCGGATATTAGTTAGGACGCAGGGCCTGAATCCGTTTGGCCAGTTCTTCATACTTTACCGGTCCTCCGTCACCGATGCCGAGTCCGGCATTGTTAACGCCGTTGACCGCGAACTCCGTGTCGCCCTTTTTCGTAATCGTAAAGCAGCCTTGGACCAATCCGACGGGGCTGGTGAGCCCAATCTTACTCGGCTTGGTGAGGAACAGAAGGTACTCCTTGCCTTCCTCGAGAGTGGGCAGCTCGAGCACCGGTTGCCGCTGGATGTTGCCTTGCTGCGGGCGGGCCTTGGGCTCGGAAACCATGGTGAGGGTGACTGTTTCAGCCACCGTTCCGGCCATAGTATCTTTGACCTGAATTTTGTACGTCGCAGTAGGTAAGGAGCCCCCTCCGACACTCACTTGCCCCGCAGTCACGGTAAGAACCGTGCCGCGGAAGATGCGATTCGCTTGCGCGCAGAGTGCGTCGAGTTTTAAGTGCTGCGCGTAGATCGAACCCGCCGCTGGAAGCAACCCAGCGACGCTGAGGACGAGGGCAAAGAGTGCCCGTCGGAGGAATCGGCCGGCGCCGGAGTCGGAACTCCACGGGGCGCGAAGGCCGGGGTGATAAAATTGCATTATGATTAATCGTTTGGTCTGGTTTGAGTGGGCGTCCGAACCTACCAAGGATCAGACAAGAACCTAGATGGGTGTTTGGGGCCCGTCAGGTTCGGCTGTAGGCGATGGGGCAGCGAAACACGATCCAGGTCAAGCCCGCAGCGGCTCGCTGCCGACTTGGCCGAATCGGGCCCGCAACGTGCGGTGGAAACGGAGGCGTTTGGCCATTGGCAATTGGCCGCGGCTGGGTACGGTTTCCCCGTTGGTGAACTTCCGTCTTCGTCTCATCTTACCGTGGGCGTTCGCGCTGGTCTTTGCGTTGACCCGCTGGCCCGGATTGCTGCCTCCCAACTTTAGCGCCGCCTATGCCTTGGTCTTTTGCGCCGGGGCGTTGCTTCCGGGCCGACTTGGTTGGGCACTGCCCTTTGGGGCCATGCTGGTTACCGATTTGGTACTGAATCTGTATTACCGGATTAGCGGCGGGTGGGACGTGTTTACTGGGACCGGACTCCTGTTTCTGGCCATGAACTACTTGGGGTATGCGGCGCTGTTCGGCCTTGGGCGGGCGTTCGGTCTAAAAGCCCGATTTCTCACGCTGCTCGGGGGTGGTCTGCTCGGTGCCGTGCTCTTTTACCTCGTTACCAATACAGCCGCGTGGCTTTTTAATCCGTTCCGGAATCCGGAGTACACGCGGGACCTTTTCGGCTGGATCGTGGCCCTCACGAAGGGAACCGGCGGCTATCCGCAGACCTGGGAGTTTTTCCGGAATACGCTCCTGAGCGGCGGGTTGTTCACCGCGCTCTTCGCCGGTTCGTGGAAGCTCACCTCCGCCGAGTCGCCCAGCGAGAAAGGTGAAGAGTCCGAGCCGGCTGAGGAACCGCAAGGGGAGGCCAGGAGTGAGAAGCGAGGAACGAGGAGTGGGTGGATTCTGGGTTAACCTTCCGGCTCTTTCTAACCACGCATGCTCGTTGGCTTGATCTCGGATACGCACGGTCATCTTGATCGGCGAGTGTTCGAGCTATTTGCCGGGGTGGATCGCATTCTCCACGCTGGTGACATCGGGTATCCGAGCTTGATCCTTGAGCTTGAGTCGATCGCGCCCGTCACGGCAGTTTTGGGAAACAACGATCATGGGCTCGATTTCAAGCTCACCGAAGTGTTGGAGGTGGCCGGCCAGAAAATTCTCGTGCATCACATCGTGAATCCGAGTGACCCAGCGAGAAGCATTGGCGAGCGCTTTCAACGTAGCAATCCGGGCTTCGTCGTTTTCGGTCACACGCATCAACCTTTCCATCAAACCAAACACGGAGTGACTTTTCTGAATCCTGGGTATTCCGGGAAACCACGCTTCGGCCTGCCGCGTTCGGTCGCCACGGCACGCTTCGTGGTGGGCCAGCAGCCTGAGGTCACGTTTCATTCTCTATGAGATCACGGGGCGGCGTATGTTGATTATTCATGTCCACGTGCGGGTGAGGCCGGAGGGAATCCCTGCGTTTTTGGAAGCCACTCGCGCTAACGCGGCGGCTTCACTAGCGGAACCCGGAGTGGCCCGTTTCGATGTCGCCCAACAGCTCGATGACCCCTCGCGATTCGTTCTGGTCGAAGTTTATCGCACGCCGGACGCACCGGCCCGACACAAAGAGACGGTCCACTACGCCGCCTGGCGCGATGCGGTCGCGCCGCTGATGGCCGAACCGCGAACCAGTGTGAAGTACGTGAATGTCTTTCCCGCGGACGCGGCTTGGTGACTGACGGAGCTACTGCTGCAACCTCAATGCAAGTGAATCCTTCAGCCAGCTCCCGCCTATGAACTTCGAGTTTGCCACCGCCACGCGAATCCTCTTTGGCGCCGGCAGGCTCGCCGAAATCGGGCCGCTGGTTCGCGCCTTCGGCCCCCGCGCGCTGGTGGTCAACGGAGCGAGCCCGACTCGATCAACCCGATTGCGCGCCCTGTTGGCCGAGGCCGGCGTGACGGTGGTTCCCTGGACGGTCGGTCACGAACCGACCCTGGCTGACGCCGAGGCTGGAACCCAGTTGGCCCGCGCCGAAGGCGTACTTTCAGTGATTAGCGTCGGCGGCGGGAGCGTTCTCGACGCGGGGAAGGCCATCGCGGTATTCGCGACCAATCCTGGCGGTGCGTTGGACTACGTCGAAGTCATCGGTCGAGGGCAGACGCTAGGGACCGATTCCTTGCCCTTCGTGGCCATTCCCACGACCGCAGGAACAGGCGCCGAGGTAACTCGCAACGCGGTGCTCTCATCTCCAGAGCATCGGTTGAAGGTCAGCTTGCGGAGTCCCCGGATGCTGCCGCGAGTCGCCTTAGTCGATCCGGAGCTCGCCCTCAATCTTCCGCCGACCCTCACTGCCTCCTGTGGTCTCGACGCGCTGACACAATTAATCGAAGCGTTTGTCAGCGTAAGGGCCAATCCGCTTACCGACGCTCTGTGTCGAGACGGTCTGCCACGAATCGCTACTGCGCTGCCGCGGGCACACACGCACGGGGGGGACCTGGCCGCGCGAGCCGAACTGGCTCTAGCGGCCTTGTACAGCGGTCTGGCTTTGTCCAATGCCGGACTGGGCGCGGTGCATGGATTCTCTGGCCCAGTGGGGGGAAGATTCGGAGTGCCGCACGGGGCGGTCTGCGCTGCCCTGCTGGCACCGGTCACCGCCGTGAACATTCAAGCGTTGCAAACACGACAACCAGACAGCCCCGCGTTGATTCGCTATGCGGAAGCCGCCCGTTGCCTCAACGGCCGCAGCGACGCGACTCCGGGCGACTTGGTCACCACGTTGCGTACGCTGATCGCTCGGCTGCACATCCCGGGCTTAGCGACCTACCATGTGACGCCCGATGATTTTCCAGAGCTCATTCGTCAGTCCCGTCAATCCAGTAGCATGAAAGGCAACCCCATTGAGTTGACCGACGCGGAATTACAGACGGCGCTGATTCGAGCGTTATGAGGCTGCGTCCCGACGCACGCGGATCAGCGGCACCGAACAGCAATGAAATCGACTCTGGCGCAAGGTTTGCGAAACGATACTTCCATCAGCCGTGACCCATTGAACCTTAGTTCCAGTCAACTCCCGCAGCGCCGGTCGTTCCGCCGGATTCCTCTGGCGGAAGTCGTGGCCCTGTTGCTGGCCGCATTCGGGCAAACGGTCGGGCCGTCTTCGATCGTGGCGGCGGAAAGTCCCGAACCGGTTTGGAAGGAACGCGCGGTGGGTTCCAACGCTCCGCCGGTTGCCGGTGGACCGGTTTGGCTACGCGCGTGGCTGCGGGTCCCGGACAACCTGACGGGCGAATCCGGACCTGATCTCTGGCGGGATTCGATGGTGCTTTCGCTGAGTGCAATTCCTGGGCCGGTCGTGGTGTGGCTCAATGGCCAAAAGATCATTGAAACGCGCGATCTCCCACCAAGCCCCCCGCGCCGCTTTAAGGTGCCCAAGGGGATTTTGCAAAAAGGGAATTACAACGCGTTGATTCTTCGTCTCGACGCGGGTCGCGCGCCCCACGCACTTCTGGAGCCGCCCTCGTTCGCGGGCTATTTCGATGAAGTTCGATTGGAGCGGCCGTGGCAGATAACGTTCTCCGCGCCTTCCGAAGCCGACCTTCGAGCGACCGCAACGCACCCGTCGTCCGCGGCGGTCTATGGCGAGGAAGACTTTCGTCCTGCCACCACCGTGATGACCGCGAATCCGGAACCGGAACGTGGACTTTATGTGTCTCCGGCCGACGCGTTGGCCAAACTCCGAACGGAACCGGACTTGGTGGTCGAAGGACTTCTCCACGAACCTCAAGTCGCGCAGCCGACGCAACTGAGTTTCGACGAACGTGGCCGGATGTGGGTGGCGCAATATCGTCAATATCCTTACCCGGCGGGGCTGACCATGATCAGCCGCGATAAGTATTACCGGTCGAAATACGATCGCATTCCGCCGCCGCCGCCAAATCAGACGCCAGGCGCGGACATCATCAGCGTCCATGAAGATTGCGACGGCGACGGAGCGTATGAGACCCATCGGCAGGTTTTGACTGGCCTCAACCTCGCCAATGCAGTGCTTCGAGGGCACGGCGGTATTTGGGTGATGAATCCGCCGTACTTATTGTTCTACCCCGACGCCAACGGCGACGATGTCCCGGACCGTCCTCCGGAAGTCCGCCTTCAAGGATTCGGCCTCGAAGATACGCACAGTGTTGCCAATGGACTGGCCTGGGGACCGGACGGCTGGATTTACGGCGCGCAAGGGAGCACGACCACCAGTCGCGTGACCCGGCCGGGCGTGGATCCCCCCGACGCGAGCGGAACGGCGGTCGAGGGTTGCATGGTCTGGCGATATCATCCTCGCCTAAAGCTCTACGAGATCTTCGCCGACGGCAGCGGTAACACGTTTGGGATTTCGTTCGATTCGGAGGGACGCTTGTTCACGGGGCACAACGGCGGTGATACGCGCGGTTGGCACCACGTTCAGGAAGGGCAGTATCTGAAACAGGGCAAAGATCCGGGGAAATTTGGTCCCGCTCCCAATCCGTATGCGTATGGCGAGATGCCGATGATGCGCAGCACGCATCCGATTCCGCGATTCACGCATATGACGATTCTGGCCGAAGGCACGGCCCTGCCGGGACGCTGGCGAGGCCGATTCTTTGGGGTGGATCCCTTGCACCACCAGGTGATCGCCGCGGACCGCCGGACCGTGGGTTCCACGTTTGAGACTACGGACTGCGGCATCCCGCTCCGGACCGACGACCTCACGTTTCGGCCGGTTTATTTGGCGAATGCGCCCGATGGGAGTGTGGTCATTGCGGACTTTCGAGAGGAGTACATCGCGCACGGGCAGAATTATCAGAGCCAAATTGATCCCACGACGGGACGCATTTATCGGCTGCGCGGTCGGGAATTGCCGCGAGAGAGAGATGTGGACTTATCGCGCAAGTCGATCCCCGAGCTGGTGGCGTTACTCTCTCACCCCAACATCTGGCATCGGCAAACCGCAGTACGGCTGCTGGCGGAGCGAAACGAACCTTCGGCGGTGCCTTTGCTGCAGGTCGAATTGGAGAAGACCAGCGTCCACCCGGCGCTTGAGGCCCTCTGGGCCTTGCATCAGTTGGGCGCCTTGAACGCCGACCTCGCTGGCCGCGCGTTGCTCCATCCCGTGGCCGCGGTTCGAGGTTGGACTGTGCGTCTACTGGGTGATGCGCGCGTGTGGCCCGCTTCGTTGGAAGAATCGTTGCTAACCCTCGCGGCATCAGAACCTGACGCCGAAGTTCGGTGTCAATTGCTCTCGACGGCGCGGCGACTGCCGGCCCGCCAAGCTCTCCCTGTCGTGCGAAATGTGGCCCGGGGTACTAATGACGTCGACGATCCGTTCATCCCCCTAATGACCTGGTTTGTGGTGGAATCCCACTGCGCGACGAATCGTGAAGCCGTGCTGGCGCTATTCACAGATCCAACCTTTTGGACGGCGCCTTTGGTTCACCGGCATTTGGTGCCACGCCTCATGCGACGCTGGGCGGATGCCGGTTCACGGCAGGATCTCCTCACCTGCGCGCGATTGCTTCGGCTCGCGCCAGGCGACGCCGAGCGCCAAGCGTTACTGCGAGGATTCGAGGAGGCGTACCGTGGGCGTTCGATTCCGGCCTTGCCGGATGAACTCGTCCAAGCGTTGGCCGACTCCGGCCGGATGACCCTCCTGTTTCGTGTTCGACAAGGTGAACCTGCCGCGTTGGAAGAAGCGATGAAAGAGCTCGCGCAAGGAGGCTCAGGAGAGGCCCCGCGAATCGCGTTGGTGCGAATCTTCGGTGAAGTTAAGTACCCGCCTGCCGTTCCTTTGTTGCTCCGAACGACTTTACTGGAGGAGTCGATCGAAATGCGGGTAGCCGCCTGTACCGCGTTGCAACTCTACGATGACCCAAACATTGCCGACCAAGTGTGCGAGGCGTGGTCCCAGTTGCCGCCCGAAGTTCAGAGGGCCGCGCTGAATCTTCTCAGCAGCCGCCCGGCCTGGAGTAAGGTTCTACTAGAGTTCGTATCGCAAGGTCGCCTGCCGGGAAGCGTTGTGTCGCCAGACCTTCGGAGTCGGCTGGCGCGCCACGGCGACCCAGTCCTCATGGAACTCTTGCAACGTCAGATTCCGGCTCCGGCGGAACCATCCGCGGCAGACACGCGATCACAATTGGAGAAGGTCCGTCGGCTGATTACGATTGCGCCCGGTGACCCCTACCGAGGCGAAGCAGTCTTTCTCGAGCGGTGCGCGACTTGCCACACGTTGTTCTTCAAAGGTGGCCGAATCGGTCCCGACCTTACTTCCTATCAGCGTGACGATCTGGGGACCTTGCTGCCGAGCATTCTCGACCCTAACGCCGCGATTCGAGAAGGCTTTGAGAACGTTTTGGTCACCACTCGGGATGGCCGCGCCTTGAATGGATTCCTGGCCGATCAAGACACCCACGTGGTGGTCGTGCGCGGTTTTGATGGCGCGGATGTACAGTTGCGACGGGAAGATATTGTTACCCTGGAACCGGCCGGCCGAAGCCTAATGCCTGAAGGACTACTTGACGGATTGAATGATGATCAAATCCGGGACTTCTTTGCCTACCTCCGCCAGTCACAGCCGATCACCAAATGACCTGGCGTCCTCGGCAACGGGGCTAGTAGGTGGGACGAAACCGCGAGCACCACATCACTTATCGATGCGGTAGAAACCAAGGATGACCGCCAATAAACGCAAATCCTCGTGAATGAACTGAGTGACTCAACGTGGGCGACACTCACCATTCGGCGACCAGAATTCGCCCCGCTAAGAGCGCTGTCCGGTCGGTTTTTATTCCCGTTTATTCGTGGCCAATGGCAGTCGAACCGCATGGTTACGGCTTAGGCGGATCAATGTAGGCCTGCGCGACCCGCTTGAGGTCGCGGTTACCTTTGAAGGTCCCGGCGAATCCACCCGAGCCCTTGAGCCCAGCGGTAGTCGGTTCTACCCACCGCCATACCTCACTGTGGCCGTCGGCAAATGACAAGCCGGAGCTGTTGCCATGGCGAGCGCCCGGATAGTTTTGCCATTGATCCACATTCAC
>DLVS01000198.1 GCA_003445095.1 Verrucomicrobiales bacterium | reverse complement strand
CGGGAAATCCCCGGTGGGTTGATCGATGATTCGGTGTTGGCGGGCGTGGCCGAGGGAACCGAACTGGCAATCGAGGTGTATCAGCGCCTGGGGGCGCAAACAAAGGTGGCGGGCGGGACGGCGGCCGTGCGGCGAAGCACGGGCGAATAGGGCGGCGGTTTGACAGGAGCCTTTCGATGCTGCAGACCAACCAGAATTGTGCACGCCGGGCCTTCACGCTGATTGAGTTGCTGGTGGTGATCGCGATCATCGCTCTGCTGGTCGCAATCCTGCTGCCTGCGCTGAATGAGGCCCGTGTCGCCTTCACGCTCATCGAGTTGCTGGTGGTCATTGCGATCATAGCGATCTTAGCCGGCATGTTGATGCCGGCTCTCGGTAAGGCGCAGCGCAAGGCTAAGGACATCGCGTGCGTGAACAACTTGCGTCAATTGGGAATCGCGGTGGTCACCTACGCGGGCGAAAATCAGGACAAATTACCGGTCGCTGAGCGGTTGCCCTCCGCTCCCACCATCACGACCAACGCCGACCCGCGGATTTGCGATGTCCTCGCGCCCCAGTTGGGGTACGCGACGGGGAGCAACCAGCCGGCGAATTCTGTCTTCAAGTGTCCGCTCGATTTCTCGGCGACGAACGGCGTCATCACGCGCTTCGGTTGGTTTAAGCGGGAAGGGTCGAGCTACGAATGGCCGGAAGAATTGAACGGCCGCCAAATCGGCCTTCGCGGGCGCCGAACGATGACTTCGCTCGATTTTGCCAAGCAGCGATTGATGTACGACTACGACAAGTTCCACTCTGGAGGCATCTCCGGCAGCCTTAATGCCGTTTATGCCGACGGTCACGTAGCCAACCTTAAATAAGGACACGGCCGGGTCCGTGAAACCCGGTCCGCCAACGATCCGCGCCGCCCGGAGCCGAACTACCGGGACCAGCGGTAGCAAACTCAGTTGTCCACCCCGATCTGCCGGCGCACCGCTTCACAGATCACGCGGGACCATTTATCGAGAACGAGATGATCGCGGCCTTCGATCGTTAGCCGAGCTTTGGGTTCCGTGCCCGAATACCGCAGAAGGACCCGCCCGCCCTGCGGCTGAACCTCGGCCTCGGCTTTTTTCACAAGCGCCATCACTTCGTCGAACGATTCCAACGGAGTTTGTTTGTTCCGAACTTTGATGTTCGAAGTGACTTGAGGATAGCGGGTCCAGCAGTGGGCTAGTTGGGACAGGGGCTGACCGGTAGATTTCATTGTGCTCAAGATCTGTAGTGCGGCCACCAGTCCGTCGCCGGTGGTGCTGTGGTCGCGAAAAATCAGGTGGCCGCTTTGTTCTCCGCCCAGGTTGAAGCCCTCGGCCAGCATTTGATCAATGACGTAGCGATCTCCGACTTGAGTCGTAACCACTTCGCCGCCGGCGGACCGGATGGCCGCCGTCAGGCCCGCGTTACTCATTACGGTCGTGACGACTGTTTTGCGCGCCAACAATCCTTGGGAGAGCATCTGCAAGCCCGCGATCGCCAGTATGTCGTCGCCATCGATCAACGTTCCTGTTTCGTCGCATAAGAGGACTCGGTCGGCATCGCCGTCGTGAGCAATTCCCAGGTCAGCGCGATGTTCCCGAACTTTCGCGCACAGCAGGTTGGGATGCATCGAGCCACATTCGTGATTGATGTTGGTGCCGTTCGGCTGGTTGCCCACAACGAACAGTTCAGCGCCCAGCTCCTGCAAAACGGCGGGGGTGCTCCGGTAAGCCGCGCCGTGCGCGCAGTCCACCACGATCCGCATGCCTTCCAAAGTTAAGCCGCGCGGAAAAGAAGCTTTGGCATGTTCAACATATCGGCCGAGCGCGTCATCCACCCGAAAGGCTTTGCCAATGTGGTTCGCCGTCGGACGCACCGACTCGATTTCGCCGCTGAAGACGAGGTCTTCAATCTGCCGTTCGATCGCGTCGTCAAGCTTGAAGCCGTCGGGCCGAAAGAACTTAATCCCATTGTCATCATAAGGATTGTGCGATGCTGTAATCACGATCCCGGCATCCGCTCGCAACGATCGAGTCACATACGCGACGCCCGGCGTCGGCAAGGGGCCGATGAAGATAACGTCGACGCCCATCGACAACACACCTGAGGACAGAGCGTTTTCGAGCATGTAGCCCGACAGGCGAGTGTCTTTGCCAATCACGAGGCGATGGCGGACTCGATCGCGAGCCGTGCCGTGAAGGTTCTTGAATACGTGGGCGGCCGAGCGGCCCAGCCGCAAGGCAGTTTCCGCGGTGACCGGTTCGACATTGGCGCGGCCGCGGACTCCGTCCGTGCCGAAAATGCGTTTAGGAGCGCTCATGGAGAAAGGGAGGGAGAATTGGTTTCGACAATCCGATCAACGCGGACCCGGGTCGGATCCAGCGCAACCAACGTGGTTCCATCGGGCGGGTTGGCATGGATTGCGATCATTTGCGGGGTGCTACCAAGGTCGACCAGGTTGACATACGCTTCAACGGATTGAGCGGATACTCGCCGCAACACGTCAGGATCGCCGCTAAGCTCGACGTTCACAAATTCCGGTGACACGGCATATCGCCCCAAGTCGGCGGCACTGGTGAGCACCACGATGGGTACGTTGGGAAATACCTGCCGTCCGTCGGTCGAGCCGTCCCCGATCCGGATGCCCTCCGTCGAGCGCACGGTGAGCCAAATAAGAACGGCAAGGCCCAAGGCGAAGAGCTTTTGGCCGCGATGCTCGAGAATGAGGCTTCGCCAATTCATGCGGAAGTTTCCGGGCCGGAGACACGCGGTTCGGCAGCAGTACGGCGCCACCGTCGGATCCACGCCGCCCAACCGCGGGTGGGTAAACGAGGCACCAATTCGGCGGTGAGGAAAGCGCGCAGCTCTTCAATGGTGACGTGGGATGTCAATCGTCCTCGATGGGCATAAGAAATGGCGCCGGTTTCTTCGGAAACCACCACCACGACCGCATCTGTTTCTTCAGTCAATCCAATCGCCGCGCGATGACGCGTTCCGACCGACTTGGAAAGGTCTTGGCGGTTGGTGATGGGGAAGATGCATGCGGCTCGCAAAATTCGGTTCTCCCGAACGACGACCCCACCATCGTGAATGGCGTTGTTGGGAAAAAAGATCGTCTCCAACATTTCCGGGGTGAGGTCGCAATTGATGGGTACACCGCCCTCAACGACCTCGGCGAGCTGTTGGTTGCGTTCAATCGCAATAAGAGCACCAATACGAACCGGGGAAAGTCGGTCGGCCGCTTGAACGATGTCCTCAATGTTTTCGCGTTGCTGGCGAGTGCTGACAAATACCGGGAGCGTCCCCAGTTGAGCCAGCATTCGACGCAATTCGGGCTGAAAGATCACGACCAGGGCCAATGCCAAAACGCCGAAGAATTGGTTCAGCAAAATGTTGAGAACCTTGAGGTCGAGCACTCGGGTGATGATGGTCAGGAAAAGCAGCAACGCGAGGAGGCCGGTCAGCATTTGGGCACCGCGGGTGCCTTTGATGAACCGGAAGGCCCAATAAATTCCGACGGCGAGGAGGAGGACCTCCAACGCGGGCCGCCACCCTTGTTGAATCCACCACCAGAAAGTCATGGGACAGGAGGGACGCGCGCCGCGAGGCTTTCCAACGTCCGAACCAGTTGAACCGTCGCGGCCACATCGTGGGTTCGGAACAATTGCACTCCGCGCAAGGCTGCCCAAGCGGTGCAGGCGAGGCCTCCGGGCAACCGTTCCCCCAGCTCGGTTCCCAGCAAACGGCCGAGAAATGATTTGCGAGACACTCCCAGCAACACGGGGCGTCCGAAAGGCAAGAAACGGTCCACTTGGGCGATCAGTTCCAAATTGTGGTCCAACGATTTTCCGAAACCGATGCCCGGGTCGAGGACGACTTGCTGGGAAGATACTCCCGCTGACTCGAGACTGGTCAGCCGTTCGCGGAAGAATTCCGACACTTCGGTAATGACATCCCGATAACGGGGCGCCGACTGCATGGTTTGCGGGGTGCCCTGCATGTGCATGGCCACGTAGCCCGCCCGGTACTCTGCCACCAGCGGCCACAGCGCTGACCGGTCGCCGCTCGTCCCCACATCGTTAACCACGCTTACTCCCGCTTTCAAAGCTTGCTCGGCCACGTTGGCCTTCTGCGTGTCGATCGAAATGGGTATCGAGACTTGTCCGACAAGCCGCTCTAACACGGGCAGCACGCGCCGCAGCTCTTCTTTTTCCTCTACCGCCACCGCACCGGGTCGGGTGGATTCCCCACCCACATCGAGGAGGTCCGCCCCCTCGGAAATCATCTGGTGAGCGCGTTCAACCGCGGCGGCGGGTTCGTGGAACCGGCCGCCATCAGAAAAGGAATCCGGAGTGACATTCAGGATTCCCATAACCAACGCCGGCCGGGGAAACGTGAACGTGAACTGGCCGCACCTCCATTCCATGGACTTCAATACGTAGTCCCGTCGGCCGTAGCAGCCTTGGCGGCCGGACTGCGTTGGATCAGTTCCACTTCGTAGCCCTCGGGAGCATCGATGAAGGCAAAGCCACCACTACCGTCAGGCTTAAGGTGCGGACCGTCGGAATATTTCAGTCCGAGCTTTTCCAAGTGGTTGGCGAACTCAGCCAAGGATTCGACCTCGAACGCAAGGTGGGTCAAATCGGGCTGAACTTCCACCGGACCCGAGTTTGGGAAGTGACAGAGCTCGATGGTTTCCTCGCTCAAGGGCGCTTTGAGAAACACGAGTTCCGAACCGCGCGGCGATTTGTGGCGACGGACCTCTTCAAGTCCCAGGACCTCGCGGTAGAACTTAACGGATCGTTCCAGGTCATTAAGGCGGTATCGAGTGTGAAGTAGTTTGGTGACACGCATTGTAGGCGGAGCTTAACGGGGTGTCGCGGTGGTGCAAAGCAACCGCGCAACGGCTCCGACACTCCCAAAAGCAATCATCCCGGCCCCAAATCATTCACTTCCTTCTGAGCTCTTTCCCCAGCCCGCCTCAGCCTCAACTCACTTTTTGAATCAGCGTAGACGCCGCATTTGAATGTCATCAAAGGCTCACGGCTCCTGGTCGAGTTAGGGAGTTCTTTTGCTGAGAGAATCCAGATGGTTACAGGCCAGCGGTAACTCCAATTCGGAAGGCCGTTCGATACCGGCCGCCGGGTTCAACGATCCCTAATCCACGACCGCTCACGAGCGCATTGGTTGGCGCGGTCATCGGTTCGAGCGCCACGTAATCCTTGTCCTTCGGCGCAAAGACTTGCGCATAGCGATAGCCGGCGAGGAACTCCACGGTGATTCGCCTCCCACCACCTTCGATCGAAAAAACGGGATGCTCGTCGACCACCGCGAATCCGTCGTCGAAATTGAGGTCGCCGAGTACCCGGTCGAACGCGCCGAACGGCGTCTCTTCACCGGTCGGAATTGCCCGTGAATCGAGCATGAGCCTACGCAGGGCGGGCAGGGTTAGACGCCATTGCGCCCGCGGCAGGCCGGGAATTCCGAAGTAGGGATGAAATCCAAAACTGACCGGCACTGGTCCGTTGGAGCCGGCTACCAGCGTGGTTTCGACAGTCACGCCGTCCGGGAGGAGCGTTACCGCCATCTCGATTCGGTGCCGGAACGGAAACACCGCGAGCAGGTCGTTCCGCGTCCAATCGAGACGGGCGAGAATTCGTGCGTGGGTTGCTTCAGTCACCTCCCAAGCGAGTAAGGGCCAACCCACGCCGTGAATGGGAAGGCGGTTGGCATCCAAGTGCAGAAGGGGTGAGGAAAGGTCGAGGTCCGCCCCGCGGCCCGCGGCTTCGTAATGTGAACCAGCGAGGCGATTGGCCCACGGGTGGAGGAGGGGAATTCCGGCCGTGCTCCCCTTCGCGGCGGCAGCGTCGAGGTCCTCGACCCGCCGAAGCAATTCTTCGCCCTGATGCCGGAGCGAAGCGCCCAGCATTCCGCGAGCAGGGAGAAAGATCGCTTCAAGCGCACCAGCAGATAGCCGTAGTGCGGTGGGATCGTTAAGGGGATTCATCACATTCGTATCGCCAGTAGTATAGGGCCATCCTTCGCGGTCGGACATGGCAGCTCATCGGTCAATCCGGTAGGGCTGCCGCGCTGCGG
>DLVS01000558.1 GCA_003445095.1 Verrucomicrobiales bacterium | reverse complement strand
CGGCCAAATATTCGTCGAGTTTCTGCCGATCGTTCCGGCCGAGATCGCGATTCAAACGGCGCGCATCTTCCAGGACGAAATCGAGGACGCTCTTTCGACGCGCGAGACGCTGACGAAGGTTCGCCGCTCGTTCCGGGCCGTCGCCGCCACCGAAGAGCTTCTCGAAAACAGTGCGTGGGTTCGCTTCCGGCGCTAAGGGGAGCGACTCGGAAGCCCACGAAATGTTGTATTGATAAGCGCACGGATAGCCGGTGTCACAGGACCCGTACATACGGGCTCCCTCGACTCCGAGTTGAAGCGAATCCAACCGGGTGAGATGGCCGATCTGCCGAGCCGCAATCTGATCCACCGATATGCCGAGGTGTAGCCGCGATCCAAGGGTCTTCCACGCATGACAACCGGTCAGGAACGACGCGCCCGAACGCGCGTGATCGCCCGGGCCGTCTCCCCAGTTGTTGGCGGCGTCATGCGCGAGGTTTGTGATGATTTGAAACCGGTCCTTGAGATCTGCGAGCGGGAGGAACGTCTCGTTCATTTCGTAGTCGCGACCCTCACCCTTGGGCAACCAGCGCTCGTAATTGGAGCCATTGGCGAACGCGACGAACCCCATCCGCAACGGCATACCACTGGCCGTGGTGGCCGGCTTGGGAAGAGTGTCAGCCAGGATTTTGGAACCGGGCAGCAGGGATTCGAGCGCGGGCAGAGCGAGACAGACACCGGCGCCACGCAGAAACCCGCGCCGGTCGAATCTTCGTGATGGGAGGTGGATCATAGGACTATTTCTCGAGAGTAGGTTGAGCGGGCGGCGAAACGACAGCGTTGGTCGCGGGCAGCGCTTTCTGGACAAGTTCGGGATTAACCGGACGATTCCGGCGGCGGCCTTTGCGTTGCTCGGGCGGCGGCGCTTCGGGCACGAATGAACGCGGAGGAGTTTTCACAATGCCGTCATCACCGCGACGCATCTGGAACGGAGGACTTTCAATGACAGCCATGAGCAAAGTGGAGAACTTGCCATTGTCCTTCGCCACCTGGTCAGCGATGCGATCCACCGTCACCGCGTCGCCCGGATCGAGTCCACGGCCGAGCGCGTACGTTAGGAGTTTTTCACTCATACACCGGTAGAACTGAAGCCGCCGGTTCGTAAAGAAACTCCTCAAGTCGTCGATGCCGGTAAGCGTTTGACCGGTGGTCGTCTTCTCGTTGGGCAAAATGGCTTCGCCCGCTTCCTGCGTTCGCCATTGTCCGATGACATCATAATTCTCGAGCGCGATGCCAATCGGATCGAAATGCGCATGGCAAGCGGCGCAGGATTTGTTGGCGCGATGGAGGGCGAGTTGCTCGCTGCCGGTTTTGGGCGCGGCCCCGTTGGTTTTCGCGTCGTCCAGCGAGGGAACACTGGGCGGCGGCGGCGGCGGATGAACCGCGAGCAGGTTTTCCAAAACGAACACTCCACGCTTTACCGGAGACGTGCGGTTGGGGTTGGACGTGGCGACCAGGAAACTACCGTGCGTCAAGATTCCGCCTCGTTTGCTATCGGCCGTGAGGCTGACCTTCTGGAAGCCAGCGCCCGCGAAGTTTGTCAGTCCATAAAATTTGGCGAGCCCTTCATCCACAAAGGTGTAGTCCGCCGTGAGCAGCTCCAGCAGATCGCGATCGTGGCGGGCGATGTCTTCGAAGAGCAGTTCGGTTTCGCGCTTCATGGCGCCCCGGACCGGATTTAGCGTGGCATCGCGGACGATCGCGGTCATGAGCACATTGCGCGTGCGTAGCCACTGCCCCGGAAAATCCTCAAAAAAGCGTTCCGACTTCGAATCCGCCAGCATGCGTTTGACCTGCTCCGGAAGATGCTTCCGCAGTTCACCACGCTTGGCTAAAGAAGTCAGTTCATCATCGGGCAAGCTGAGCCACAGTAGGTACGACAAACGTGAGGCGAGCGCATATTCGTCGAGCGGATGAACGGATTTCGGATCGTCGGGCTGAGGCTGAACTTCCGAACGAAAAATAAACTGCGGCGACGTCAGCACCGCCATGAGTCCAAGTCCCACTCCACTCTCGAACTTGTCACTGCTCATCACCAGGGCGCTCAGACGATCGAGCACGGCCTCCGACGCCGGGCGACGAAACGCGCGATCCGCCACTCGCCGCATGATCGCGCGAGCATAGGCCAGCCGCAGCGCGGGATCGGTTGGAGCTGAGCCTTGGAAGAAGATCCGTTGGTGCGATTCCGGATATTCTCGCTCGTCGCCTCCCACCGGACCTGTCAGCCGAAATTTGGGCCGAAGTTCGAGGTGGTTGGTCTTGCCGACGGAGTTGGGTTTCGTCGGGTCGGTGGAGAAATTCAGACGATGCGATCCGGCGTCGAGGGTTACCTCCTGACCGAACTTGTAGGTTCGTTGCCCACCAATCTCGACTTGGTCCTGCGCGATGAGTTGATCATCCACGGCGAGATGGAAGTCGTAAGCGCCGCCATAATCCTGCCAGCCGCCCAAGGCGAATTGGGCGTCGATTCGATAGCGCCCCAATCGGGCTACCTCGAATTCCAACTGATGTTCTGCCCTTTTGGCCTCCGGTTCGCGACTGATTTTGATCTGGGAAGTATCCAACATCCGCATCGGATAACGCGGGCCGTCCAATGCGATGACGTTATCCACGACGAACTCAGCGAGATTGAAATACTTCTCTAGCAACTCGGGTGACAGTGTTTGGAAGTCTCCGTTGTTGTCGAAACCGAAGGCGGTGTCATCTGGCGGGAGCATGTCGCGCAGCCGGGCTCGACTGGTGCTGGCGTCGCTGCTGAATTCTCCGTCGGACACCGGGCTCACTCCCAACAAATCCTGAATGGTAAACTCATACTCCATTCGATTCAGCCGACGGACGGTGACTCGACCCGGATCGGGATGATCGTAATCCACACCGAGACGCTGCCGTTCGATCCATTGCGTGATGGCGTGCCGGTCGCTTTCCGCCGGTTGATCTGCGTCGGCCGGCGGCATGAAGCCGTGGCGAACAATGGTCCACGCTTTTACCCATTGGAATCGATTGGTTTCGCCGGGACCGGCCTGCAGCAATCCGTCCAAGGCGAAGCTGCCCTTGTCCATGCCGTCACCGTGGCATTCAAAGCAGTATTGCTCGAAGAGTTTCACCGGATTAACCCCGCCCGAAGGTGAGGGAGACGGCTCGGCATAGATCAACTGGCCGGAGAACGCCGCCGCCATGAACGACAGCACTACACCGAGCAAACGTCGGAATCCGCGGCGGCGGTCTTCCCGCGCCGGAACCATTGCGAATCTGGATGGCATCGAATGGGTCATCAGGAGCCGGTCGGCCTTCCGGAACTCCGCAGGAAACAGTCGTCGAAGCACCCGGGAAGCCGTTTAACGCTGGCATGAATGGAGCCAGGTGAACAGAGGCAATTTGGGGCCAAGAAGTCATCGCCACTTCCCCGAAATCGAACTTGGGGCGCTCCTGAATCTTCTCGTAGAGTTCGAGGCATGGGCGACCACGACGATCATTTGAAAGGCAGCGAAACCCGGCTTTGGCACCTCATTGATGAGCGCCTCCAACCGGGCGCCGACGTAAAGTCCATTGATGCGCGAATCTGGGATCTCTTCGGCGATACTTGGGCCGTCATGTTTACCGATTTGTCGGGATTCTCCCGCCAAGTGGCCCGCTTCGGCATCATTCATTTTCTCCAGATCATCCATGAGCAAAAACGACTATTGCTGCCGGTGGTGGCCGCGCATGACGGCATCCTGATCAAGATCGAGGCCGACAGTTTCCTGATCATTTTTCGGCGCGCGGCTACCGCCGTGGAATGTGCGATCGCCATGCAGCGCGCCTGCCAGAAGCTGAATCAACGCCGCCTTCCCGAGGAACAAGTGCTGCTGTGCGTCGGCATCGGCTACGGCCGCATCTTGCGCATTGGCGACATCGACGTGTTCGGGGCCGAGGTTAACGCCGCCAGCAAGCTGGGAGAGGACACCGCCAAGTCTAACGAAATCCTGATCACCGCCGCGGCTCGGGAGCAGTGTCAGGACCTGACCGACGTGCGATTCACCGACCTCGACTTGGCGGTGCCCGGTTCAGAGTCCAATTATCGGGTCATTTACCAAACCGTGGGCTGAAGAATTCCTTTCGGATTCGGTGACCACGGTATCTCCGTTATCTTAAACCGCCCGTGACTAAGGAAAAGCGGGCGGGGACACAGTTGCGGCGCGGCGTTTGTCATCGAGTTCCTGGAGCCGCAGAGCGGTCCGGTCGTGGTTGGGAAGAGGCCCACTTTGGGCTCGGTCTGTTCCTCCCGGCGAATCATATTCGCTCCCACTTTGATCTCGGTCTCATTGTCCCAGAACTAATGAAGAGAGAGAAAGCCCGCCTTGAAAGACCACCTCCCACGGCCCCGACGGACGACCGGCCAAGCCTCTGGCTTCCGGAGATCGGCGTTTAACCGAGAAACTCGATCGGATTCGACCAAGAGGAAACGGAGGGTGACATAGTTTCCGGGTCCTCAACGAGTAGTCGGAGGGGAAACCTTGGACGACGGCGGAAGGCGCGGGCCAACTCGAACGGCTGCCACTTCGTCCACGCTGATGATGTCAAAACCGCCCTCGGGAAAGCTGATGATAAACTCGGAGCCGTCCGGCGAAAACATCGCGAAGTCCGGATGTGGCACTGGCAGTGTTCGACCGTTGGTCAGTTCCAGTCGCACTTGGCGACTCAGCGCCTTAGCCAGACCCGCTTTGATAGACTCCGCTTTCATTGCCCGTCTGTGTTGACGGAGACAATATGTGGTGCAGCCACGGTGCGGCCAATCGAATTCCGACGGAGAATCGTCGCTCCCAGAATGACACTTAGTAGCTGGTATTCCCCGCTTCGCCCTTGGTTTTGGAGTTGTCTTGATCGATCCTCAAAAAGGTTAGCCAGGCGAAGTTTTCAGCGAGGACGCTGTTAGCAGCACGCTAGGCGCGAGTTCGCCCAATTCAATTTCGGAGTTCGGATTCAACTCACACGCTTCGATTAAACCGGTTCGACATGCACGGTCACATCGCTGATGCGGTGTTGGGAGGCGAGTAGGCGATCCTTCACGTGATGGCCGATCTCGTGTCCTTCGCGCACACTCAAATCGCCGTCCACCTTGACGTGAATGTCCATGGCCAGGTGCAGCCCATTTTTGCGAATACGACACTTTTCGATGGCGGCGACTCCGTTCACGTCCACCGCAATCGCTCGGATAAAGCCGACTACTTCCGGCGGTACGGAAGCGTCCATCACTTCATTCAGGGCTTCCCGAAGCAGGCGGATTCCATTGAATCCAATCACTCCGCATGCCGCCAAGGCTGCCCAATCATCGGCGCTCTCAAAGCCCGGTCCGCCAATCAACGCGATGGAAATGCCCACAAACGCAGCGGCTGAAGTCAGCGCGTCGGAACGATGATGCCAAGCATCCCCTTTCAGCGCGGAGCTCTCCAGGGCGCGGCCGATCTTAAAGGCGAACCGGTACAAGGCCTCTTTGACAGCAATGACCAAGAGGAGGACGACTAACGTGAACCATTTCGGCGAATGTTGGGGCGCGAGGATTTCCCGAATGCTTTGCACGGCAATCAACGCTGCGGCGCTCAACAACATCAAGGACACCAGCAGCCCCGCGATTGACTCCGCTTTACCGTGTCCGAACGGATGATCTTCGTCGGCCGGCTTCACCGCGATCCGCAACGCGCTCCACACGATAAACGAACTGAACACGTCGGCCGCGGACTCGATGCCATCGGCGATGAGCGCATGAGAATTTCCCGCGATTCCAGTGGCCACCTTGCCAATGGCGAGGAGGAGGTTGATGCCAACGGCCCAGCCGGAGAGGCGAAGACCGTCGGAAACTGATGCAGAAGGCGGAGCGGCCATGGTTACTCTGGAATGGCGTGGTCGCCTCGCCGCCCGCCGAACCGAATCCATTTTTCGATTTCCACGGCCGCAAAGGCCACGACTGCGACGACGATGATGCGGAGCCAGGATTCGACGCCAAGGGGCGCCGTATGAAAGAGTCGATTCATCAAGGGTGCGTAGGTGAAAAGCAGTTGCAGCCCGATCATGCTGGCCACTCCGAGGATCGCCAATCGATTGCCAAAAAGATTGATGCTGAAGAAGGGGTGGGTGAGCGAGCGACAGTTGAACAGATAGAGTGCCTCAACGAGCACGAATAGGTTGACGACCGAAGTGCGGGCCACGGCGAGCCCTGCCTTGTCAGCCCGCAATTCCCAGAGGAAAAGAATCAGCCCGCCCACCACGATGATAGAGGTGACCAGCCCGGTGCGCATGATGAGCGGACGCGTGAGCAAGGGCTGACGGGGATTGCGCGGCGGCCGACGCATTAAGCCGGTTTCGTTACCCTCGAACGCCAAAGGCAGGCCAAGCAGAGTGTCGGTGAGGTTGACCCACAGGAGTTGCAACGGCAGGGCGGGCAGCGGTAATCCCAACATGATGGTCACAATCAACATTGCGGCTTCGCCGAGGTTGGTCGGCAGAATCCAAACGATGAACTTGGTTAGGTTGTCGAAGACACCGCGCCCTTCTTCCACCGCGGCTTCGATACTCGCGAAGTTATCGTCCGTCAGCACCATCGCCGCCGCGCCCTTCGCCACGTCGGTGCCACTAATCCCCATCGCCACACCGATGTCCGCCTGCCTGAGCGCTGGCGCATCGTTTACCCCATCGCCGGTCATCGCGACAACGTGGCCCTGCGCTTGCAAGGCCCGGACAAGTCTCAGCTTTTGTTCCGGCGCCACCCGCGCAAAGACGGCGGTACGCTCGGCAACCTCGGGGAGTTGTTCGTCAGAGAGCTGCTCTAGCTGGCGGCCGGTCAGGACTTGGAACTGGTCCGCGTCGGACGGGGCTGTCCCCGCGCCGTCGAGACCAATCTGTTGCGCGATGGAACGGGCCGTTGCCGCGTGATCACCGGTGATCATTTTCACTGCGATTCCGGCTTGCTGGCAACGCTGCACGGCGGCCGTGGCCTCAGACCGCGGTGGATCAATCATTCCTTGGACCCCGAGAAACGTCAGCCCTTCGGCGACGTGGGCATGTTCGAGCCGCTTATGTGTCTTAGCTGCTTGGCGTCGGGCGAATCCTAAAACTCGCAGCCCGCGGGCAGCCATCTGCCCAACGGCGCGATGAACCGCCGCCTTGTCCAACGGAATCCGTTCTCCGTTGGCGCCCAGGGCATCCGCACACCGATCCAGCAAGCGTTCCACGGCGCCAACCTTGTAAATAATCCGGCCGGCGCTCTCCTCGTGCAGCGTGGCCCGGAACATGTGCTCGGACTCAAATGGGATCATGTCCACCCGCGGCGCAGCACGATGCATCTCGGCGTGAAGCAAGCCGCCCTTCTCGGCCGCCACGAGCAGCGCGGCCTCCGTAGGGTCGCCCTGAACCTTCAGGCGCCCAGTCTCATCGCGCGTAAATTGCGAGTCGTTGCAGAGAACGCCTGCTCGTAAACACTCGGCCAAAGTCGGATGTTCCGCCAACTTCACCCGTTGGCCTTGGTGCTGAATTTCACCCTTCGCCTCGTAGCCGCCCCCCGTCAGGTTATAAGAGCGTCCATCAGCGAAAATCTCGCGCACCGTCATTTGATTCTCGGTCAGCGTGCCGGTTTTGTCGGAACAAATGACAGTGGTGCTGCCCAGGGTTTCGACGGCGGGTAGTTTGCGGATGATGGCCTGCCGCTTCGCCATGCGCGCAACCCCGATGGCAAGGACGATGGTGACCGCTGCCGGTAGTCCTTCCGGGACCGCGCCCACCGCCAAGGCTACTGCCGCCATGAACATCTCGACGACCGGTTCACCGCGAACCACTCCGATAACGAAGGTCGCCGCCGCCAACCCCAAGATAACCCACAAGAGCATTTGACTGAACTCGGCAATCTTGCGCGTCAGGGGAGTTCGCAGCTCCACCGCTTCGCCGATGAGCCAAGCGATGTGGCCGGTCTCGGTTTGGTCACCCGTCGCCCATACCACACCTTCGCCCTGGCCTGCGGTCACGAGTGTTCCCGCGAAGGCGAGGTTGGTGCGATCAGCCAGCACGGTGTCCAAAACCAATGGATCGGTGTGTTTGTGGACGGGCACAGATTCACCCGTGAGCGCCGACTCATCCACCTGCAGCCCGCGCGTCTGAAACAATCGTATGTCGGCGGGCACGCAGTCGCCGGGGCGTAGCAAAACTACGTCGCCCGGCACCAGCGATTCCGAGCGGACCTGCTGGGGACGTCCCTCGCGACGAACGGTTGTTCGAGTCACGACGAGTCGAGCCAGCGCTTCAATGGCTTTCTCGGCTTTGGATTCCTGGAGAAAGCCAACGACTGCGTTAACCAACACGACGCCCGCGATCACCGACGAGTCCACCCATTCGCCCAAGAAGGCCGTGACCCCACCCGCCACGAGCAGGATGTAAACCAGCGGCTGATTGAATTGTTGGAGCAACTTCACCCATGAAGGCGCTCCGGGCCGCGGTCGCACGATGTTGGGGCCGTATTTCTTCAAGCGACGTCTGGCCTCGGAACTCGACAAGCCGGTCTTCAGGTCCGCGTCGAGGAGGCGCACAACCTCCTCCGCCTGGAGTTGGTGCCAGCGACTCGACGGCGGGGTGGATGCGTCTGTCGTCATGGCCCTTCATCAAACCTCGGCAAGGGTTGGTACGACTGGGCGTTGATTGGCAGGAGCTGGTCCATGGTTGCGAATCACCGGCAATGTTCGCCTGCAGGATCCACATGGTCCCGAAGTCATCGTGAGGGGCAAGGTCTCTTCGAGCCGACAGGTTCCGCCTTCAAAAGACGGTAAGCCTGAGGCAACCCGCGGTAAGCTTGCAGGCCCTCCGTGACTTATGCTCAATGAACAAATCAACCGGTTACCTATGGAAGTCAGCCAGCAAACCGAGGGACTGGAATCTGTCACCCGCGCGCGAGGTGCGACGCCAGCCGTGGGAACGAACTCCCCGGCACCGCCGCGTTTCATCAAGTGGTTCGATGATATCACCATTGCCGACGTGCCGCTGGTGGGCGGGAAGAATGCGTCGTTAGGGGAGATGGTTCGCGAGCTGAAGCCGATGGGAGTTAGCGTGCCGGACGGTTTTGCGATCACTGCCCAAGCCTACCGCCATCTGTTACGCGAGGCTGAGTTGGAGGAACGGATCCGGCAGACGCTGGCAGGCCTCGATACTCAAAACCTGGAGGAGCTGCGCCGGCGCGGAAATCTGATTCGCGCTTCAATCCTTGGTGCCTCAATCCCGCCCGATTTAGAGAGCGAAATCATCGACGCTTACGAAATCCTCCGGGGCGAGCAGCCCCATCCAGTCGATGTCGCGGTGAGATCCAGCGCCACCGCCGAGGACCTGCCCAACGCGAGCTTCGCGGGCCAGCAGGAAACGTATCTCAACGTGCAGGGTCACTTCGAATTGATCCGTGCCTGCTTGCGCTGCTTTGCTTCGCTCTTCACCGACCGCGCGATTAGCTACCGCGTGGACCAGGGATTTGATCATTTCAAAGTGGCGCTCTCCATCGGGGTGCAAAAGATGGTGCGGGCCGACCTCGCGAGCAGTGGCGTCATGTTCACCCTCGACACCGAAACTGGCTTTCGCGACGTCGTGCTCATTAACGCCGCCTACGGACTCGGTGAGAATGTCGTACAAGGCTCCGTCAACCCCGATGAGTATTACGTCTTCAAACCAACCCTGAAGACCGGCCATCGCCCCATCCTGCAGAAGCGGGTCGGCACCAAAGAATTCAAGCTCGTCTATGACGTCGGCGGCGGAAAAATGGTGAAGAATATTCCGGTGTCCGCCGGTGAACGCGGGCGCTTTGCCATCACTGATGATGAAGTTCTTCAGCTCGCGCGCTGGGCGTGTGTGATCGAAGACCATTACTCCGCGAAGCGTGGCCAGCCAACGCCGATGGATATCGAATGGGCCAAGGATGGGAACACCGGAGAAATGTTTATCGTGCAGGCGCGTCCAGAAACGGTGCAGTCGCGCAAGACGGTGGAGACGGTCGAGACGTACTCGCTCAAGCAACACGGTCCGGTGCTGGTGCGGGGCCGAAGCGTGGGCGAGAAAATCGCCGTCGGACCGGTGCGGGTCATCAAGAACGCGCAGTACATTGGCCAGTTCAAGGAAGGCGAAGTCCTCGTCACCGACAAAACGGATCCGGACTGGGAACCGATCATGAAGAAGGCCGCCGCGATCGTGACCAATCGCGGAGGACGCACCTGCCACGCCGCCATCGTCAGTCGTGAACTCGGCGTGGCGGCTATCGTCGGCACCGAGCACGCCACCGACCTTCTGAAGGATGGCCAAGTGGTGACAGTCAGTTGCGCTGAGGGTGACACCGGCGTTGTTTATGACGGACGTCTCCCCTTTGACGTAAGGCGAACGAACCTCCAAAACCTCGCGCGTCCGAACACGAAGGTCATGATGAACGTGGCCAATCCGGAAGAAGCGTTCTCGCTCAGCTCGATTCCCAACGATGGCGTCGGACTCGCTCGCGAGGAGTTCATCATCTCGAATTATATCAAAGTCCACCCGCTGGCGCTGTTGGACTATGATCGGCTGTGCGATGAGGACGCCAAGGCATCAATCGACGCGCTGACTGCCGGCTACTCCGACAAGCCGCAATTCTTCGTGGACAAGCTCGCCCAGGGCGTCGCGATGATCGCGGCCGCCTTTTACCCCAAGGACGTCATCCTCCGTCTCAGCGATTTCAAGACGAACGAATACGCCAACCTTGTCGGCGGCAAAGCCTACGAACCCGCGGAGGAGAATCCGATGATCGGTTTACGCGGGGCGAGCCGCTATTACCA
>DLVS01000557.1 GCA_003445095.1 Verrucomicrobiales bacterium | reverse complement strand
GCGCGAATCGTCAGGTTCACCACCGCAATTTCATTCGTGGAGTTCGCCGGTGCTTTGGCTTTGGGTCGCCCTCCCTCAGCAGTTCCCTCCGCCGCATTCTCGGCGCCTTCTCCTACAGGCCGTTGCGGAATCAATCCATACCGACGCGCGAGCACAGGGTCCATCATGAAGCCGCCTCTGCTTGATGGCTCAGCGTTTTCTTCTTCTTGCGCCAAGTCCTTACTTGGCTCAGTGGACAGCAGTGTATCAATCCAAATACCGACGGGCGCGCCAAGCTTGGCGCGCGTCTCTTTTTCGGTGGATAACAGAACTCCGCCCAACCGTTGCAAAATCTGGGCCCAATACAGTCGATCCTCGATCCATCGGCCGACCTGAGACGATTCATCGACCACTTTCTTCAGGCGTGCCTGGGCCGCATCCAACTGAGATTTCGTTGATGCGAGCGGTTGGAGCTGGCCTTCGATCTTGGTCAATCCTTCTCGACGCACCTCGGTCACTCGGGAAAAGAACCAACCGACCGCGAAGACCCCCAGCACGGCGGCGTAGGCAGCGGCTAATAGGAATGGCTTTTTGGCGTTAAACTGCTGTCGCGTGAGCGACGCCTTAGGCATCAAGTTCAGCTCAATGGGGCATTGCGCGACATTGCGAAGACCCAACCCCACGACTTCGCCCAGCTGCGGCGCCACCGGCTCCAATTTCGAAACATCCACCGACGGATCGATCTGGACGTTGCGGAACGGATTGAAGAACTCGACCGGCAAGCTCAATTTTTCTTCGAAGAACTGGGTTGCGTAGGGCATCAACGCCCCACCCCCGCATAAAAACACCCGGACCGGAGCCGCGCCACCTTGCTGCGTACGATAAAATTGAATGGTCTGATTAACCTGGAGATGCAGGCGTGTCAGCACGTTACGCGCAACCTTGGAAACGGCGGCAATGCGGGGATTGTCCGGCTCCTCGTAAGCCCCCCCCAAGCTGACAAAACCATCACCAATCTTGAATTTTTCCGCCTCGTCGAAACGCATCTTTGCCTCAGCAGCGAATTCTTGAGTGATGGCGTTGGCCCCAACATTCACGCGGCGGGAGTAGTATTTGTTGGGTTCGAACAACAGGACATTGCTGGTCTTAGCGCCAATATCGATCAGCAGGTTGCATCCATCTTGGTCGGCGTAGTTGTACCGGAATGCGTTGGCCAGTGCACCGATGGAGGCATCTACCGTCTGCATCTTCAACCCGGCCGCCTCGCCTGCCCCGAACACTTGCTTCTCGACGACCTCCGACTTGATCGCGACCAAAAGCACCTCGAGTTCACCGTTGGAACTCGTCCCCAAAATTTGGTAATCCCAAGCCGCTTCCGCCAAGGGGAACGGAACATTTTGCTGGGCCTCGTACTGGATGATCTGAGTGACCTTGGACGTGTCGACCGGCGGCAGCTTGACGAACTTGGAAAACACTTCGAAGCCCGGGGCACACAGATTGACGGCGGTCGAAGTGAATCCGCCTTCAGCCAGCAATTCGGTCAGTGCTTTCTTGACGACTCCTTCGCGTGCCGCCTCCTGCGACCCAGCCAGTCCCAGCGGCTTCAACCCAAAACGCAACAGCCTGAGTCCACCGTCCTCTGACGGCGAAAACTCCGCGACTTTCAGGGTACCGACCCCGAAATCCACGGCCAGAAACGACTTCGATGATTTGAGCATGGCGACGCGCGTTGAACCAACCGCCCGCCAAAAAAATCGCCTGCATGCCCCAACTCGCAGGCGAACGATAATGGCTTAGGCGACGACCTACGTAAGAAATGCGGAGAGACCGGTCAAACACAAAAACCCTTTGCAACAGGAAAAATTTACAACTGTTTACATTCGGAGCTTGCCTAACGAGGCTTTGGAGTCCGTCGCCTCCAAAGAAACATTCGCTCCCGACCGGCCCGACTGGGATAGGACCGCGGCACCCAGTCGCGAACGAGTTCGAAGGCCTCTCGCCAACGCTCCCGCAGCTCCGCCACGGTCACTCCAAAGGGTGGGCCCACCTCATCGGACGGCTGGAGGTAATTGATCGCCAAATAGTGACCTCCGGTCCGCACCGACTCGGTGACCGCGCGAACGTAGTCGGCGCGCCGAGTCGGAGACAACGCACACCACAGCGTATGCTCAAAAATCCAGTCAAACGGCTCCGAAATCAGTCCTTCGCGGAGGAAATCGTCGCACTCGAATTGAGTCTCGAGACGAGCCGGAGTGAGCGCCTGCGCCTCGCTGATCGCCGCGGGCGCGACATCAAGAGCGACCACGCGGCAACCCGCTTCGGCCCACGCTCGCGCGTCGTGTCCACGACCACATCCGGGCACCAACACCCGCTGGCCGGCGAGGTTCGGCGTTTGGCGTAGGAAATCTCTCAATCCAGGCGCGGCTTCTCCCTTGTCCCACCGAGTATCCCCGGCGTGGTACAGCGCTTCCCAATCGGTCGATTGTTCGCGGTATTGCCCGACGGCGAAAATTCGCTCGACCGAAACTTCGGCCAATGACTCCACTGCCAGTGCCGGCGAGTGTTCGAGCAAACTCGGGAGCGTCTCACCGCCCGTGGCCACCGCAATACAACGAGCGCCGATGGCACGAGCGCATTCGATATCTGCCCGCGTGTCGCCCACCACCACGACTTCTTCGCCCACCAGCGAATCGCCGAGCAGGGCCGATCCACGCGCCAGCGCAATTCGCGCCAGCTCATTACGATCTTCGTGGTCGTCACCGAATGCGCCCATGAGAAATCCGCTGGCAAGTCCATGCGCCCTCAATTTCAAGCCGGCACCCCGGCGGATGTTGCCGGTGAGTAGGCCCACGACGGGAGACTCGGCATGCTGACCCAATGCCGCCAACAATTCCCGGATCCCCGGACATACCTCTCCGCGGTGATGACGCAACTGCTCATCGAGAAACTGGACATACGCGTCGAGGAATTGCTGCACCGAGTCCGGCGTGTCGGCGATGCCATGGTTTCGAAAAAACTCTCGAACCAGGGAGACATCGGTCCGTCCGTGAAAACGCATTGCCCGAGTCCCGCCAGGTTTTCCAAAGATGTGCTCCGCCGTCTGGGCGAACGCCTTTACGCCTGCCCCGCCGGTGCGAATCAGCGTCCCATCGATGTCGAACAAGACTAACCGGGTCCTCACCCCCGCACCTTCGCGGACACCTCCGTGCTTGTCGATCCGCTCGGTAGCAGCGAATCGAGTCCTTCGCGTCTTCGCACCTTCGCGTGAGCCGCTTCTCTCAACGAAGTTAACTCAATTCCTTCGCCTCAAATCCCCGTCGAACGACGTCCCGCGCCAATTCTACCAGGTCTCGATCCCACCGCAGGTCACCGAAGCGCAGATCCGGCGCTCCGCTTTGTTGTTGTCCCACCAGCTCGCCCGGCCCTCGCAGTCTTAAATCCGCCTCGGCCAATTCAAACCCATCCGTCGTTCCCACCAATACCTTCAAGCGCGCTTCCGCCTCCGGTGTGGGCTCCGCAGCGATCAAAATGCAGTGTGCTTCGTGGCCGCCTCGACCAATGCGGCCTCGGAGTTGATGCAACTGCGCCAACCCGAATTGCTCCGCGTTCTCAATCACCATCACTGTCGCATTAGGAACATCCACGCCGACTTCCACGACGCTGGTCGCCACCAAGGCGTGCAAGAATCCGGAACGAAACCCGGTCATCACCTGGTCCTTCGCCTCGGACTTCATTTGCCCGTGCAGCAGTCCCACCCGATACGGCTTCAACTGTTCCTGAATCCGTGCGTGCTCACGCGTGACGGCCTTCACTTCGTCGTGTTCCGACTCATCCACCCGCGGGTACACCAGGTAGGCCTGCCGGCCGGCGTCGAGTTGGGTTCGAACAAAGGACCACACCTTGGGCAACGCGGACGGCGGGCGAACGTGCGTGCGAATCCGTTTCCGACCGCCGGGCAGTTCATCGAGCACGCTGACGTCCAAATCGCCGTAAAGGGTCAACCCGAGCGTGCGCGGGATGGGGGTCGCCGTCATTACGAGGAGATGCGGATACCGTCCCTTGCGCAGCAATTCTTCTCGCTGAGCCACGCCGAACTTGTGTTGCTCGTCGATAATCACCAGCCCGAGCTTCTTGGGCAAAAACTCCGGTTGGATCAGCGCGTGCGTCCCCACGGTAAGAATCGGAGTCTCTTTTGTGGGATCACGTGCCCCCTCCAATAGCAGTCCGCCTGGCTCGTCTGGTTTGCGACTCCCGGTGCGTAATTCGACCACGACCCCCAAGCCTTCAAACCAGCGGCGGAAATTTCGGTAAAGTTGTTCCGCCAGAATCTCGGTGGGCGCCATCACTGCCACATTAAAGCCACTCTCCAAAGTCATCAGCGCCGCTCCCGCCGCCACCAATGTTTTGCCTGACCCCACATCACCCTGGAGCAGTCGGCACATTGGCACGGTTCCTCCTAACTCGGCGCGCAGTTCCTTGAGGACTCGTTGCTGCGCGCCAGTCAGCGGAAACCCCAGCCGCGCCAAGAAGGTTCTCATCCACCGATTGTCGCCCGAACACGGAAGGGCCCGCGCATTCGCTTCCAGACGTCTTCGCCGACGTTGGATCGTCCGCTGCAAGGTGACGAATTCGTCCAAGGCCAGACGCTGCCGCGCCAAGTCAGCCATCCAAGGTTCCCCCGGGAAATGTACTTGGCGAATCGCTTCGCTGCGGGGAGGCAGTCGATGCGCCTCCAACGCGAGCTGACGGCCGCCCAACTCAACCGCCGGGCGGACCGAAAGCTGAACCAGCTTCAACTCCGGATGCATTTCCGGCACCAGATCCGCGAACCGCTCGACCGCCTGCCAGGTGAGCCCGCGCAAGACTCGTTGGGTCAACCCCTCGGTTGCCGGATACACCGGCACCAGGCGGTTCAAGTGAATTTGCTCTTCGTCATCGGCCATGACCTTCTCGGTTTCCGGATGATCCATCGTCCGCGGACGGAGCGAATGCACCTTCCCAAAGACCAACAAGTCATCCCCGACGGAGAACACCCGTTCCAAGAACGGCAAATTCCACCAGCGGCAATGCAATCGTGCCGTGCCGTCGTCGAGCACCATTTGGAACACCGTTTTGCCGCTTCGAAACCGGTTCACTCCCGCTGCCACGACCTTCGCCCGTACGGTCACGCTCTGACCCAGACTCAATTCCCGCACCGTTTTGAAGGTCCGACGATCTTCATAGCGGCGTGGCGCGTGCAGCAGGAGATCGCCAATCGTATGTACTCCCATCCGCTCGAACAGTTGAATCCGGTCCGGCCCCACACCGCGAAGGACGCCCAAGGGCGAATCCAGCCCCGGTAGCCTGGCTCCCGCCGCGTCGTCAGGGCGAACCGATGGTAGTGCGTCACGAGGCACGCGAGAACACTGCCTTCCTCCGAGCGTTCAGGCCATGCCTGAACTTGGCGAGAAAGCGTCAGTCCGACTGCAGCTGTCCTGAATCAAGTTAGCCACCTGTCGAAGAAATCATTGGCCGCCCCACGAACGTGGCGGGCCTCGCAGACCTCGCCTCGACTTCGATCGGCCTCTAAGTAGTTTTGGCAAATGTGGACGCGCGTTACCGGGTGCCGGTGGGCCGGAATCATTTCCGCGGTATGGACAAGTCTCGCCGCGGAGTCATTGCCGCCGCCGGGATTTCGTCCGGTTGCCCCAACCACTCATGCCTTAGTCGGGGCGCAAGTTGTCCCCCAGGCCGGAACAACTCTCACGAACGCGACGATCGTCATTCGGGACGGGCGAATCGTCGCGGTGGGCACCAACGTGGCGCCCCCCGCCGACGCCCGCGTTTGGGACCTAACCGGCCAAATTATTTACCCCGGCTTCATTGATCCGTACCTGACTCTGGCAGCCACCAACCGCCCCGTCGCAAATCGCTTGCGAGACACCGATCAGCGTGCGGGTGCAAATGCCACCGCGAGCGACGGCGCGGCCGGCGCCTATCGATTCTTTGGAGTTCCCGGACAAGAACGCGACGCCGGCGGCCCGGGCCCCGGATACGCCGTGGCGACCATCACGCCAGAACGTCAGATGGCGGACCAATACTCGCCCGATCCCAAACAATTGGAGGAATTGCGCGAACTCGGCTTTACCGCGGGTAACATCGTACCTTCGAAGGGAATTATTCGAGGTCAAAGTGCCTTCGTGACGCTCGGTGATGCCTCGCCCAACGACTCCATTATCCGGCTCAACCCCTCTCGAGGCACAGCCCAGCATATTGCCTTCGAAATCAGCGGCGGCGAAGGCGTCTTTCCGAGTTCACTGATGGGCGCGATCGCCGCGGTCCGGCAGGCGTTCTTCGACGCTCGGTGGTGGAGCGATTCGCAAGCGGCCTTCGTGACCGATCCGTTGCACGTTCGACGCGCACCGCTCAACGCCGCACTGCAAGCCCTCCAGGAACCACTGCGCCACCAACCGGTCTTTTTCGAACCTGGCAGCGTTCTGATGAACGATCGCGCCCGCCGCCTCGCCATGGAACTCGGTCTCAGTCCGGTAATCTTGGTCGCCTGCGGCGAAGAGTGGCGGCGGCCCGATCTCATCCAGCCCGAAATGGGGGCGTATATCGTACCACTGGCCTTCCCGGCCTTGCCGAAATTCCCCAGCGATGACGGCTGGGAAGGCGTTTCGCTCGACGAACTGCGCGCGTGGGATTGGGCGCCGGAGAATCCCGCGTTGCTTCGCCGCCGCCAAGCAGACGTCGCGCTAACCACCTTCGGCCTAAGTGATCGAAAAGCTTTTCGCAAAAACCTTCGAACCGCCTTGGACCGCGGCCTCAGCGAAGCCGACGCGCTCGCGGCGCTTACTCTGACTCCGGCCCGATACTGTCAGCTCGATCCCCTTCTGGGCAGCATCGAGCCGGGTAAGTTTGCCAATCTCACGATTTGCGACTCGAAGGGTTACTTCGATCCCGAAGGCAAAGTCCTCGCAGTGTGGGTGGACGGGCGACCCTATTCGCAGGCGACGCCCGAGAAAGTCGCCGCGGCTCCGACCGATGCGCCAAAGACCGACGAAGCGAAAGCCGCGCAGGCTAAAGCTGAGTCGAAGAAAACTGAACTCCGCGCCCTAGCGCGTAAACGCGTCGCCCGCGATCCGCTCGCCGGTCGTGGCGTTCTCACCAATCCCCCTGCGGTCTGGATTCGCAACGCCACGATCTGGACCTGCGCCGATCAAGGCGTATTGAGCAATGCGAATCTGCTCGTTCGCCACGGCAAGATTGAAGCGGTGGGCGACGCCACGAAACCCGCGACCGAAGTATTCGAAGTGGATGGCACCGACCTACACGTCACTCCCGGCCTAATCGATTGCCACAGTCACTCGATGATTCTGGGATCGGTCAACGAAGGCACGTTGCCCAGCACGGCGATGGTGCGGATCGGCGACGTGGTGAACTCGGAAACGGACAATATCCACGAACAACTCGCCGGTGGAGTCACCGTCGCGAATCTGCTCCACGGCTCCGCCAATCCCATCGGAGGGCAGAATCAAGTCATCAAACTTCGCGACGGCGTAGCCCCCGAAGATCTCAAGTTCACCAACGCTCCGGCAGGCATCAAATTCGCCTTAGGTGAGAACGTGAAGCAGTCCAACTGGGGCGAGCGATTCACCACGCGTTTTCCGCAAACCCGCATGGGAGTGCCGACGTTTTTCCAGAATCGATTCACGGCCGCCCAGCAATACGTCGCCGCGGAAAAAGCCTGGCGCGACGGCGGCGAACGCGGCGTCCGCCCGCGCCGCAACCTTGAGCTAGAAGCTCTGGCTGAAATCATCGCCGGCACTCGCCTCGTGCATTGTCATAGTTATCGGCAAGACGAAATCGTTGTCTTCCTCCGCGCGATGGAGTCATTCGGCGTTCGCGTGGCGACGTTGCAACACGTCCTCGAGGGATACAAAGTCGCCGACGAAATCGCCCAACACGGCGCCGGTGGCAGCACTTTCGCCGACTGGTGGACCTATAAGTATGAAGTCATCGACGCAATTCCTTATGCCGCCAGCTTGATGCGCGATCGTGGTGTGTTGGTCAGCATTAACTCAGATTCTGACGACCATGCCCGGCGGCTCAACTTCGAAGCCGCCAAAGCGGTCAAGTACGGCGGCACGCCCGAAACCGAGGCGCTGAAATTCGTCACCCTCAATCCGGCGAAGCAGCTCCACATCGATCGTTGGGTGGGCTCCCTCGAACCCGGCAAGGATGCCGACTTCGTTATATGGTCTGGCCACCCGCTGGATTCCAGTAGCGTCTGCCTCCAAACCTGGATCGAAGGGAAGCAGTACTTTGATCGCGCGTTCGAGCCAGTCCGTTCGACCGCCTTGGAGGCCGAACGAAACGCACTCCTCG
>DLVS01000812.1:2572-3098 GCA_003445095.1 Verrucomicrobiales bacterium | reverse complement strand
CGTCAGATGCAGTGTCGTTCCCTCGACCTTGGAGACAGAACCAACCAACCGGAGCCGTGGTTGGATGCGCGTGTCGTTAAACGGCACCTGCTCGGAAACGTAAAGCCCCGTGAGGTCAAAACCGTCCTTGAGCCATTCCGAGCACGGCCTTGCGATCCGGCGATAGGAGTGGTGGTCGAACACCAGACCAAGGAACGGCTGTTGTCCCTCGAATTCAAAGACGCGCGCCTCAATCGCGTGAGCGAGCCGCACAACCAACCAGGGTGGAATGTGTTCTCCAGATGCCGCTTGCCCGATGAAGTCGTGGTGTTGCTCGGATGAAAGGACTTTCAATGGACGCACATCCACAACTGTGCGTCCGGACTTCCCGGCAAATCCCGCGATGTAACTTTCGACTACCAGACCGCGAACCACGCCGAGGTGGTGTAGCAGCGGGACTTGGCGTTTGTCCTGAGCCAGGTCGCATGGAGCGCCATCCAGTCGGACTGAATAGATCATGTCCTTCTCCTCGATGCGGACACGCTTG
>DLVS01000812.1:0-2404 GCA_003445095.1 Verrucomicrobiales bacterium | reverse complement strand
GCTCTTCCGATCTCTCCTCGATGCGGACACGCTTGAAAATGTGCGTGCTGCCGTGCTTCGCGCGCAATTCGCGCAGCGCGTCTCTCGAATCGAACGGCAACACCCCCGCGTGAATCTGTGCGTCGGGGACGCTGATGGGAAAAATGTTCAGATGCAGATGGCTCATGGATCGAGTTTACCTTTCCTCTCAAATCAACTCCCCCTGCGTGGGCGCGGCTGTCTTTTGCTCCTGCGCCAAACGCTTGAGGTCGGGCCATGCCAGCACGAGCGAGTTGTAGCCGATGGCGTCTTGCGACCACTTGCGGCGTTCGCAGACGGTGTAGAGTCGGTAGCTCAGGTCACGGGCGATTTCGGCAACCGCGCCCAATTTCCTCAGCAATGCGGCGGCAGCAGGTTCGCCGCTGTCGAGTGAACGGATGAGATGATGCGTCGCTTCCCAGACGGTCAGCCGTTCGTCAGTTGCCGGGTCCCAATCCGCCGGGAGTTCCTCCTTCTTCAGCAGACGCACCTTGCCGCCTTTGGCAGCGAGGATGCCGGCATCGACCATGCCGGTCACACTCGTGTTCTTCGCCGTCGAGAGTATCTCGGCCTGGCCGTAGGCACCCTCGGTGAAGCCGTACTGGTCGAACCACGCTAGCGCCCAGCGTGTGTCCGCGTCGAACTCGCCTTCCTGCTCGGCCAGCACCTCGTCGAGCGACTGGTTGATGAGCGACAACGCGGTGCGAACGCCCATCAGCGAGCCATCGGTTTCAAGCACGCGGGCATAGCGGCTGAACACGGCCATACCCGGCCCAATAGCGGCCTGGGCCAAGTCCACCGGAGCGATGTTGCCCTTCTGCAAATTCCGCAGCGCCTCGGGCAACTCCTGCTTCAATGCGGCCAGGAAATCGCGGCGCGACGCCAAGCCGGCGTTCTCCGGGCGCACTCGGCAGACAAGGACAATCGAGGAAGCAAGAGCGTTACTCGCGTTGTCGCGAATTCGTCCCGCACGCTCGGTGCGCAACGGCCAAGTTCCGTCAATCTGCCAGCGCGTATCAATCAACCCCTGCAGAAAGGTTTCCCAGCCGGTAGAACTGCGGGAACCAGCCGTCTGCGATACTTCGTCCGACTCGGCTTCGTCATTTTCGGCTTGCTTGAAAGCGTAGTAAATTGTGGCCGGAAATCTCTCGTCACCTACATCGCGCATTTTGGCGAACGCCCGATTCATTCCTTGCTCGAAGAAGGCGCGCGCTTGCTCACGCCCTCCGTGGCGAAATGGATCGGCGACCAGTTCTTCCGCCTTCGGCACAAGTACCGTGCCCAACAGTTCAGGATAGGCCGAAGCCAACGAACGCCGAAGCCACACGTAGAAGAAATCTGACAGGTCAGCGTAAGGAACATTGTCGTAATAGGGTGGGTCAGTGCTCACTAGGACGGGCCTGTCCGTTTCAATATCGGTCGCGTTCCTTTGCGAAACTGCCCCGGAAAGAACCTTCTCCGGCAGGTTGTCCAAAACATCGGCGACGATGCGAACTGACTTCTCGAAAGAGCCACCGATGTGGGACAGCGGATTGACTTCTGCAAAATCCCAAACCATCGGCACAGCCTGCCGCGCAAACAGTCCTTTTGGTCGATCTTCCTTGGTGTACCAAGGGACCAAGCCGCAGTTGTATTCGGCCGCTTTGTCGAGTGCGAACGCGAGGTATGTCGCTATTGCGTCGGCGTAGGCTTGGTCGCCGTCGGAATCCTTCAGGGATACGGTGCGCGCCTCACCGATCAAGTCAGACAACGTAGCCATTGCCGTCAGTTGCCGACTCGTGAACAAGTGTCGATGCTTGGTCATCCCGTAATTTTGAACGCGAAAGCCGAGTGCCTCCGTAGGGAGATCGGAATCTGGAACATCATCAGGTGCCCCGCAATCGGCGATCCTCTCGTGTTCCATCGTTGGTGACAGGTAGGTTCGCCCAGCCGGGGCGTCGGCTACGATCGCTAGGAGTCGCATACCGAGCCTTCCCGCCTTACCTTCCGTGCGGATGTATTCGAGCGGTATTGGGCTGCCGGTGAGCAGGCATTCGCCTCCGTTTCGACCAACCGTCCCGGCGCGAGGCGCTCCGCTGCCGGTGCGCACTTCAAACCGGTAAGTCATCGTGGTTTGATCCACCACTGCTTCAACCCAGGCCTTTTTACCAGCTTTGGTGGATAGCCACAAAGCCCGCGCGAGCGGCGCGTGGGCTCCTTTTGCGACCGGGTTGGGACTGGCCACCGTACGCGCCCACAGCCACGCAATCACAGTCGCTTCGCCGCCGCCGTGTTCTTTCGGCAGTTTCGCCTTTGGATAGAGATGGCCGATGCGCTTCTCCGCTAGGTCGCGCATCCATTGGCCGTAGTAACGAATGTCCTCGGCCAGCCCCGCCGCGCCCTTCCA
>DLVS01000687.1 GCA_003445095.1 Verrucomicrobiales bacterium | reverse complement strand
AGTCAGCGCCTCCTCCCGTCGGCGGCTACCAGGTTCATGGCCTCGATTCACCTCCGAATTTTGGAGGTCCAACCTACCCTGGAACCTTACCGCCGACCTGGTGGGGGCTCTGCTCGGGCTAAGTCGGTTAGCCTTTCCGGATCTTTCGTGGTATTCAGTATTCCGAATAAGGAGACGACCCGCGCTTGACCAGGTTGGTTCGAATGCCGGACTTTCCCAAGCGTCGAGTCACTGTCCATGTCCATGAATACACCAGCCGTTCCTCCCGTTCCCACCTCCCGTCGGGCGTTTCTCCGCTCTTCCTCCACTGCCGCCGCCTTGGCGCTCGCGGCGCCGGCCGTGATCATTCGCTCAACCGCCTTCGCAGCCAACAGCGACACCCTCAAGCTAGGGTTGATCGGCTGCGGTGGCCGCGGGACGGGCGCCGCGGGCAATGCCCTCACGGCGGATGACAACTGTGTCTTGACCGCCGTCGCCGATGTTTTCCCGGAACCGCCGCGACTCGCTCTCCAGGGACTCAAAGAGCAGTACGGTCCCCGGGTGACCGTGACTCCCGACTCCACGTTCATCGGATTGAACGGCTACAAGCAGCTCATCGACTCCGACGTGGACGTTGTTCTGCTGGCGACGCCCCCGGGATTTCGTCCGATGCACCTGCGCTACGCCGTCGAGAAGGGAAAACAGATCTTTTGTGAGAAGCCGGTAGCGACCGATCCGGTGGGGCTGCGGCACGTGCTGGAGTCAGTGCGAATCGCGAAGGAGAAGAAACTGCACTTCGTTTCCGGATTCTGTTGGCGCAGTGATCTCCCGCGACGGGAGCTTTATCGGCGCATTCACGACGGCGCCGTCGGTGACATTCGGACTGTGTATGGCACGTATCTAACGGGGCCGGTGAAACCCATGCCCGCCGCTTCAACTCGCAAATCAGGAGTGACGGACCTCGAATGGCAGGTTCGCAATTGGATGAACTTCTCCTGGCTGTCGGGCGACGGAATCGTGGAGCAATGCATTCACACGGTGGACAAGCTGGCGTGGTGCATGAAGGAAGTGCCGCCAATCAAATGTACCGCCACGGGTGGGCGCATCATTCCGAACAACGAAGGCAACATCTACGATCACATGACCATCGTGTACGAGTATCCCGGCGGAGTCCGAGGGGTGGTCGCGCAGCGTCAAATAGCCGGCTGCTACAACGACAACTCCGACTACATCATCGGATCCAAGGGCACGGCGCAAAGTGGCTGGAATGCGCCGATTATTAAGGCGGAGAAGACCTGGCGTTACGACGGTGACAAACCCAAGGACATGTACGTGATCGAGCACGAAGAACTATTCGGCAGCATTCGGGGCAGCAGCCCTTACCGGTTCGACGGCGACTGGCTGGCTTCGAGCACGCTGCTCGGCCTGATGGGCCGCTTAGCCGCTTACACCGGCGGTGAAGTTACCTGGGATCAAGCGTTCAAATCCAAAGAAGACCTACACCCCGCGGGCGAACTGAACTGGGACATGAAGTGCCCGATCATGCCCTTGCCCTTGCCCGGCCAATACAAGCCCGCCTGATCATCCATTCATCCTTCATCTCCCACGACCATGGCTGGCCAAGGCTCCACCGGAAACGTCATCGCTGCCTTGTGCAGCTTCTTCATCCCTGGGTTGGGACAGTTGCTCCAGGGCCGTCTGCTCATGGCGGTCATTCAGTTCGTGTTAGCGGGGGTCCTTTGGGTCTTTTTCCTGGGCTGGGTCGTGCACATTTGGTCGGTGATCGATGCCGCACTTTTTAAAGCCAAGGGTTAGGTAATTCTCCAACCACTACCGGTCCTTCGGATGAACCGCCGTTCCTTCCTCCATCTATCCGCCAGCACGGCGGCCGCGCTGGCCGTGACACGCCTTGGCGCCGACACCACCCAAAAGCGACCGCTGAAAAAGGGCATCATGTGGGGCACCGTAGGCGTGAAGGGCTCAACGTTGGAAAAGATGCAGGCCATCAAAGCGGCCGGCTACGACGGCGTCGAAATGATGGGCGGGGGAGATCAGGAGGAAATTGCCAACGCGCTAGCCGCCACTGGGCTAGTTTGCGGGAGCGTCTGCTGCCACACGCATTGGGCAAAACCCTTGTCGGATCCTAATCCGGAAGTCCGCAAAGTAGGTGTGGAAGGCTTGAAGCAATCTTTGCGCGATGCCAAACGGTACGGAGCGCCATCGGTGTTGCTGGTGCCAGCCGTCGTGAATGCGACCGTTTCTTATGACGACGCGTGGACGCGTTCGGTGGCCGAGATCAAAAAGGTGATTCCACTGGCGGAGGAACTCGGCGTCAAAATCAGCATCGAGAACGTTTGGAACAACTTTCTGCTTAGCCCGCTCGAGGCCGCCCGGTACGTGGACGAGTTTCAGTCCCCGGCCGTCAAATGGCATTTCGACGTCGGCAATGTGGTCGTGTATGGCTGGCCGGAACAATGGGTCCGCGTGTTGGGACCGCGGTTGCAAACGCTGCACATCAAGGAATTCAGCCGAACCAAAGCCGACAAACAAGGGCGCTGGGCTGGATTCGATGTTGAATTCTTGAAAGGCGACAACAACTGGCCCGCGGTGATGAAGGCTCTCGACGACACCAAGTTTTCCGGCTGGGCCATTGCGGAACAGCCCGGTGCTGATAGCCCGGAGGGCCTTCAAAAGCTTAGCCGCGAGATGGACGAAATCTTTGCCAAGTAGGCAGCGGGTTTCCTCCTTGGACCTCTATTGGTTGAGAAACGGCTTGCTGGCGCAAGCTCACTGAGGTCGAATCAATGGATTCCCATTGTGCCCTGATCACGACATCGCAGCATTAACTCATTCTCTATTTATATGTTTCGCCGTTTCTTACCGAACCCAAAAGCATTTATTGGATGCTTCATTGTGGCTCTCGCCCTGAGTCAGACCCAGTCGGGGGCGCAAGCCCTCACCGTTACCGACGGGCTTCAGCTTTGGCTGAAGGCTGACGCCGGGGTAACGACCGACGGAGACTCGGTGACCTCGTGGGCTGACCAGAGTTCAAGCCCTGATGCCGCCACCCAAGTGGCGGTCGCCATCGATCCCACCTACGCCCCGAAGTTGGTCGCCAACGCGCTCAACGGAAAACCCATCCTGCGGTTCGATGGTGAAGACGACTACCTGAGCATTCCGGATACGGAGAGTCTTTCCTTCATTGGTGACCTAACCACTTTTTTTGTGGTCAAATTCGACGATTTTGCCACTTACCGGGCGGTTTGGGCCAAGACCGACAACAATCTTCCCGCCCCGACGGATTTTTACACCCTGCCTGGCACTGGCATTCCTCGGGTTTATCGGGGTGACGGCACGAGCACTACTTTGGGAAGTTTTGATGGCGGGTCAGCGCTGACGGCAGGAGCGTATTTAACGGTAGGATTCAGCATGGAAGGCACTACTTGCACTCACTACGTCGCCAGCCAGGAGACCAGCCACGGCATTATCGACGTGTTAGAAGGCGATACCGACAGGGAACTCTTCATCGGCACGCGCGGTGATTACTTTACCAAGATGAAGGGAGATATTGCCGAGATCGTTATCTACAACCGGGCGCTTACGGCCGCAGAACGTGAGGCGGTGGTCTCGTACTTGGGAAACAAGTACGGCATCGCGAATCTCTTGCCGACGGCGAATTTGGTAGTGGCCCCGCCGGGCCCCAATCATGCCGCCGGTGACATCGTCACGCTGACCGCGACTGCAAATGATGCCGACGGCACGGTTGCCAACGTTAAGTTTTTCGCGAATGGCGCGCTGCTCGGCACCGCCTCGGCGCCGCCTTACCGCATCCGCGTAAAGCTGGACACGGCGGGAAGCTACGCCTTCACGGCCCGAGCGACCGACAACAAGAACGCTACCGGTGATTCGACTGCCATCGCCCGCACCGCCACGGGTGGAACACCACCGCCGCTGGGCGTTACCTCTACACTCCAGCTCTGGTTCAAAGCGGACGCCGGGGTCACTACCGGCGGGGGCGGCGCGGTGACTGAATGGCAAGATCAGTCCGGCAAGGCCAACCACGCCATCGCGGTAGACGAGGCTACCGCGCCTGCGTTGGCCGCGGGAGCCATCAATTCGCTGCCAGCCATTCGGTTCGATGGAGTCGATGACAGCCTTCAGGTTCCTGACTCGGAGGGTGTTTCTTTCGCGGGCGACGTGACCTCGTTCTTTGTGGTGAAGATGGACGATTTCGGCACGTATCGCTCGGTGTGGGCCAAAACTGCCGGGGGTGGCGGAAACCTGCCGGCGCCGACCGATTTCTATACTTTGCCGGGTAGCGGCATTCCCCAAGTCTACCGTGGCGACGGCACCTTCGACAATCTGGCGGCCTCACAAGGCTCCAGCGCCCTTCGTGCTGGCTCGTTCGATCTCGTGGGCTTCTCGGCCTCCGGAGCGACCGTCTCCCATTTCCTGAATGGAGCACCCAACGGATCAGGCAACACTACTGCGGGCACCGCCGACGGGGACAATCCGCTCTTCATCGGATCGCGCACCGACGGCGTGACCCGACTGAAGGGAGACCTGGCAGAACTGCTCATCTATGACACGGCATTGTCCTCGGCCGATCTCCAAAACGTTCAACTCTACCTCGCCGGCAGATACGGCTTACCCTTGTCCACGGCCATCAACGACTCGCCGACGGTGAGCCTCACTGCCCCAGCCCCAGGTGGTACGGTGGTGGCTCCAGCGGATGTAACGCTCAGTGCGAACGCCAACGACGCCGACGGCTCGCTCGTCAAAGTGGAGTTTCTGATCAACGGCGGAATCGTGGCAACCGACGTGGCTGCTCCCTTCAGCGCGATTGTTAACTTCCCCGTAGGCGTTGCCGCCACGATTCAAGCTCGGGCCACCGATAATCTGGGCGCGGTCACGCTATCTGATCCGGTCAGCTTCACATCCACGTCCACGGAACCGATCCCGCTTCCCGCCGTGGCCGATTTGCGCCTTTGGCTGCGCGCCGACAAAGGCGTCACCGAGACTGCCGGAGCGGTCAGTTCGTGGAATGACCAGTCGGGCAATTTCAACCTCACGACGCAGGCCGACGCTGCGAAGCGCCCGGTGCTCGTGGCCAACGCCATCAACGGCAAGCCCGCGCTGCGTTTCGATGGTGCCGACGATTCCCTCGCGGCGCTCGGCTCTCCCAGCCTCGCGATCACCGGTGACATCAGTTCATTCTTCGTGGTGAAGTTTGATGACTTCGCCACGTTCCGTGGTGTCTGGGGAAAAACCGCGGGGGGCGCGCCCGCAACCACGGACTTCTATACCGTGCCGGATTCAGGAATCCCGCGGGTGTATCGCGGCAACGGAGGTGGCAGCTTGGGTTCGGTCGATGCCCTCGCCGCACCGACGGCGGGTCAGTATGCCGTGATTGGGTTCGACCAGGCCGGAACGACCCTCCACCACTATTTGAACCGTGACCTCAATGGAGAGGGTGAAATTACCGCGCCTCTGGCCGACACCGGAGCGCCGCTGTATATCGGCACCCGGGGAGACCAAGTCACGCGGATGAAGGGTGAGATTGCGGAAATAGTCATCTACAATACGGCGCTTTCAGAAACGGATCGGGCGGCCCTCAATGCCTACTTCGATCAACGCTATGCCATCGGGGTTCCGGGGGCTCCAACGCTCACCATCGTTAACGGCGGCAACGGCTCGGTAACGATTTCTTGGCCAGTCGACGCCACGGGCTGGCAACTCGAATCCACCCTGGATCTTAGTGCAGCGCAGTGGGGGCCGGTCTCGGGTGTGCAAAACAATAGTGTCACGCAAAACACGGACAGCACCGCCAAGTATTACCGGCTGCTGGCCCAGTAAGAGAGCGATCTCGATACTCCTGACCGGGGAGCTCGTTCCGGCCCTGGAGTGTCCAAGGACCTACTCCCGGTTCTGAAGTTTCGAACCACAACCCTGCCTCCTGACGGGTGGCAGGGTTGTGCGTTTACCAGCAACACCTCCTGACTTCTGTCACGCCGATATTCTGCCACCTTCCTACCGCCACTTGAAACGCCTCGCCTTCACCTGCCTAACGCTCCTCTTCCTCCATCGCGCTGCGGCCGCCGACAGCGTGGTCGTATTCAACGAAGTCAACTACCACCCCGTAGTCCAAGAAACCACCCACGAATGGATCGAACTTTACAACCAGATGGCCATCGATATCGACCTATCGGGTTGGCATATCGAAGACGGCGTTAACTTCACGTTTTCCGAAGGCACGATCATTCCAGCGGGTGGCTATTTGGTCATCGCGAAGGATCCCGCCGCGGTTAAGGCCGCGACGGGCCTAACGACGGTGTTGGGACCGTTCGCCGGCAGCCTCAGCAACGCCGGCGAAAAGCTTGAGCTACGTGACCGCAACGACCGGCTGATGGACACGATGACCTATGCCGATGGTGGCAAATGGCCCGTCGCGGCGGACGGCTCTGGGGCAGTGCTCGCGAAGCAAGATCCAAACTCGCTCAGTGCCGATCCCGCTAACTGGACCTCGAGCGTGGTGGTCGGTGGCACTCCGGGTGCGCGAAACTTCCCTGAAGTCGACACCAAGGTCCTGTCTCCAATCTCACTGACGAGCGACTGGCGTTTTGAGGCCTCCGGAACAGATCTCGGCACGGACTGGAAAGAATCGAACTTCGATGACGGAGACTGGTCCGGGGAGAATAAGGCCACCCTGGTATCGTACTGGCCCTTCGATGGAAACACCGAGGCGGCGCGAGGCACCGGCGGCACGTTCAGTGGCGCTGTCAGCCCAACTCAGGATCATCGCGGAACGGCCAGCGGAGCGCTGGCCTTCGGTGGCGCCGGCCAGTATGTGAATGTAACAGCGGGTGGCGGCTTGAACGCGGCGACTTCGGGAACGATTGGCCTTTGGGTGAAGTGGAACGCCACTTCCCAGGACGCAGACTGCTGCGGCTCCTTTGGGGCGATTCTGGCGCGGCAAGGAGACGGATTGTTCTCGGACAACATCCTCGCCCTCAACGCCGCGGATCCTCTCAAAGCTAAACTCGTCTGGCGCCAGTCAGGAGGTCCCGCCCCAATTCTGATCACCGGCACCACGACCGTAGGCGCCGGCTGGCATCACGTGGCCGTGACCTTCTCGCCCGATGGTAGCACGCTCTACCTTGATGGCGTGGCGCAGGGAAGTGCCGTTGGCGACACTCTTCATAATAACGCCGCCGTGCCTTT
>DLVS01000562.1 GCA_003445095.1 Verrucomicrobiales bacterium | reverse complement strand
AAGTCGCAGTGCGGGTCCGTTTGAAACCGATAGCCGAGCCAATCTTTGCGCGTGATCGGAACGTTGAGGACAGCCGAACGCAAATACAGGAAAGGCACATCAAAGCCTCGACCGTTGAAGGTAACGACTTGGTCGTAACGTTTCGCGACATCCCAAAAGGCGGTCAGCAGTTCTGCTTCGTCCACTTGAGGCGCGAACTCGATTCCTTCGACTCCGGTCACCGCATCCTCTTCGAAGTCTTCCGCTTGATACAGCACTTGGCCTTTACCGGAATCGGCATTGACCATGGCAACGCACACGACCTGCGCCGTGAAGGGCCAAAGGTTGAACTGCTGGGAAATCTCCGCACGCTTGTGAGCCTGGCTGGTCTCGTCGGGCAGCTTGACTGCGTCTCGGAACAAGTACTCCTGCTGGGCTTCATCGAACTGCTCCAAGGGCAGCGCGGAAGTTTCAATATCGAACACGAGACGAGCCATCGGCGACCGTTTTACCCGGAGCGAGCGAGATCGAACAGGGGCAAGATTGTCACCCAGCTCTCCAATGGACGGCTGCCTCGGTGGGCCACATGCTGCCGGCATGTCTCAGCGCGTGGAACAAACCGCGTCCCAACGCCTCGCCTCGTGGGTTCCTTTCGGATTGGGCCAGACGAAGCCGCAGCATTTTCGCGATATGCTCGGGATCGCCTGGAAGAATCGGGACAATTTAGGCTACGCGTGGAAGGTGCTCAGCCGCGGCGTCTGCGACGGCTGTGCCCTGGGTGTGGCGGGGTTTCATGACTGGACGATTCCCGGGGTCCACTTATGCATGACGCGTTTGAATTTGCTGCGTTTGAACACGATGCCCGAGTTTGCGCCGGAACTTCTCGCGGACGTTGCGCCTCTTAGGTCGCGTTCGAACGCGGAGCTTCGCGAGATGGGCCGTCTCGCCTACCCCATGATCCGCAAGTCGGGCGAACGCGGGTTCACACGGATCTCTTGGGCAGACGTTCACGAACGACTCGGAAGTCGCCTCCGCCGAACCGATCCACGGCGGTTGGCCTTCTTTGTGACGTCCCGCGGGGTGACCAATGAAGTCTATTACGTCGCTCAAAAAGTGGCCCGTTTCCTCGGCACCAACCACGTCGACAATGCCGCTCGCCTGTGCCATGCCCCGAGCACTGGCGCCATGAAACACGCGCTCGGTTACGCGGCCAGCACGTGCAGCTATTGCGATTGGTACGGAACCGATCTGATCGTTTTCTTCGGCGCGAACCCCGCCAACGATCAGCCGGTCACTACGAAATACCTGCACGAAGCCAAAGCGCTGGGAACGCGCGTCGCCTTGGTGAATCCCTACTTCGAACCCGGCATGCGGCGCTATTGGGTTCCGAGCAGTGCGAAGAGTGCCATCTTCGGCACGGACATTGCCGATTGGTGGTTCCCCGTGAGCCAAGGCGGCGATATCGCGTTCCTTTATGCCGTCCTGAAAGTGCTCATCGACCGCGGCGGAGTGAATAAGGAATTTATCGCCGCTCACAGTGGCGACTGGGATCAACTCCGGGCGCGCTGCGCCGAACTCAGTTTCGACGAGTTGGCGTCCGCCGCCGGATTGCCCCGGGCCGCCATTGAAGAATTCGCCACCATCCTCCAGAGCGCCAAGAACGCGGTGTTTGTTTGGAGCATGGGCATCACTCAACACGTATTCGGCGGCGATGCGGTGTCGATGGTTTTGAATGTCGGTCTCGCCCGCGGCTATGTAGGACGACCCAAAAACGGTCTCATGCCGATCCGCGGCCATAGTTCCGTTCAAGGTGGCGCCGAAATGGGCTGTTACTCAACGGCACTCCCGGGCGGAAAGCCGATCACCGCTGGGAACGTCGCCGACTTGTCCGCCCAATACGGATTTCCGGTGCCCGATTGGCCAGGGCTGAATTCCGTTGAGATGGTCGACGCCGCCGGGGCCGGAGATCTCGACGTGCTCTATTGTCTGGGTGGAAACTTTCTCCGAACCCTTCCCGAGCCCGCCGCCGTCGCTACGGCCCTGAGCCGAGTGCCCGTGCGTGTGCACCAAGACATCATTCTTACCGACCAGATGTTCGTCGAGCCCGATGAAGAAGTGATCTTGCTTCCCGCCAAGACACGGTACGAACAAGACGGCGGCGGCATCGAAACAACCACGGAACGACGCGTCGCGTTTTCGCCGGAGATCCCGCGGCAGGTCGGCGAGGCGAAGGCCGAATGGAGAATCTTGCGCGACCTGGCTGCGGCCGCTTGGCCGGAACGGGCTTCCCTGCTGGGCTGCGAAAGCGGGCCGGCCATTTGTCAAGAGATCGCCCGCGTCGTTTCGTTTTATGCGGGCTGCGAGAAGTTGCATAAAACCGGCGACGCTATTCAGTGGGGTGGCGAGCGACTCTGCGACGGTGGCTCGTTTGCCACGCCCGACGGCAAAGCACACTTCAAGGTCGTGAGTATTCCAGGAATGGCTGGAACGCCCGTCATCCGCTCGCCCATGGACTCTGTGACGGATTCTGCCCGTGAATCCGAACGCTCCTTCGTCGTGTCGACCCGACGCGGCAAACAGTTCAATACGCTTATCTACGCTGAAGTGGATCCATTGACTGGGGCGCCGCGGGAAGCCGTTTTCATGAACCCGAGCGACGCGCAAGAGTGCGGATTCACGGCCGGTGAACGGGTCGCGTTGGTCAACGCGACGGGGCGCTACGAAGGTATCGTGTTTCCCGCACCTATCGCTCAAGGCAACCTGCAAATCCACTGGCCCGAAGGAAACGTGATCATTCCCAAGGATATTGTGGATCCCGTCGGAGGCGTGCCCGACTACAACGCCTCGGTCCGAGTTGAGCGATTGTCGCGGAGGTAGGAGTTCTCCCGACTCAGGCCATTCGCGAGAACCGCTTGCCAGGCGCCTGCCTCACCAGGCGCTTAAGCTCAAGCCCAAACAACGCGACCGAAACAACACTGGCCGAAAGCCCGGTCGCCCGGATCACTTCGTCGATGGTCTGCTCCCCGTCGCGATCCAACGCCTCAACAATCGTGGCTTCGTGGTCCGACAAAGTAAGCGCGGGCAGATTACCCGTCTCGGCCGGTGACGGTGCTCGGTTCGTCGGCGGAAAGAGGTACTCGAATTCGCTCAGTATGTCCTCTGCTCCCTCGCAAAGCTTGGCGCCCTTTTTGATCAACTCATGGCAACCCTTGCTCCTCGGCGAATCGATTCGTCCTGGCACCGCAAAGACCTGCCGCCCGTACTCGGTGGCGAAATTCGCAGTGATCAAGGCGCCGCTGCTCAGATTCGCTTCCACCACGACTGTGCCCAGCGTCAGCCCGGCGACGATGCGGTTGCGAATCGGAAAGGTTTGTTTGTCGGCCGGTCGATTGAACGGGAATTGGGTGAGCACGGCACCATTCGCGGCGATGCGTTCAAAGAGTTCGGCATTCTCCGGCGGGAACACGAAGTTAATGCCGGTCCCCAGCACCGCGAGCGTCCGCCCTTTCGCCGAGAGAGCGCCTTGATGCGCGGCAGTGTCCACTCCTCGGGCGCCGCCACTCACGACCGTGACCCCAGCATACGCCAGTTGATAGGCCAATTTGCGGGCGGTCTCGATTCCGTAGGGAGTGGTGAGTCGCGATCCGACCAGAGCGATCCCGTTCCGATCGTTGGAGCAAAGCGTGCCCTTCACATAAAGGACGATCGGCGGATCATAAATCTCGCGGAGCAAGGCGGGATAGTCAGGATCGAGTTGCGTAACCACCCGGCATCCAAATTCCGAAATGCGCCGCAATTCTTGGCCGAGATCCACCTTGGACTCCCAAGCCGCGATGGCGTCCGCGGTATCCACTCCGATACCGGGCACGGCGAACAATTGCGGCGGCGTCGCCCGCAGTACGGCGACGGGATCGCCTCGAAAATGGTCCAGAAGCTGACGCAGCCGCACGGGACCGACGTGTTCAACCATGTTGAGAGCGACCAAGGCTTCATGAGGAGTCATGGGCCATTATTCTGACGCTGGCCGCTTTTCCTGCCACCGTTCGCCGCTCCACAGATCTAAGGACTATTCACCATTGATGTGCGGAGGTGGCCGCGCGATCCAGATGGGTGTAACCGCCATCGACAAACAAAAACTGTCCGGTGAGGTGACTCGCTCTCGACGAAGCCAACCAAACGATCGCGTCAGCAACTTCTTCCGGACGGGTGAGTCGACGTTCGAACGGCACCAGCGCGGCCACTCGAGCGCGCGCGACCTCGGGATCGGGCTGCGAGGCGAACCATCGCCGGTATTGGTCCGAATCACATTCGGCCGGGACGACGCAATTCACGCGAACGCCGTGGGCGCCCAAGGCCAAAGCCCATTCGCGCGTGAGCGCATTCAAGGCGCCTTTCGCGGCGGCATAGCCCGACGTCCGCCCTTGGCCAGTACTGGCGACCTTCGAGCTGAGATTGATGACCGCGCCCCGCCGGGCAATGAGGTGAGGTCGGGCCAGGTGCGTCAGCGTATACGCCGGTAGGAGATTCAACCGGAGTGACGCCATGAATTGGGCCGGCGAAGCTTCGAGGCCAACGCTATCGTTGACGCCCGCATTGTTGACCAGCACATCCAATTGCCCGAAGCGTTCGACGGTCTCATTGACGGCCCGGGTGCAGAGGGACTCTTCCGTCAAATCGCCGACGATCAGGTGGATCGCTGGCCTTTCCTTCGCCAGGGCGGCGGCCGCCTCGACCTGTCGATCGACCAAGACAACCTTAGCCCCTTCCTCGGCGAAGGCTCGAACAGTGGCGGCGCCGATTCCTTGGGCGCCGCCCGTAACGAGCACCACTCGATCTTGCAATCCGAGGTTCATGAGGGCGAAGGATTCCTAAAAAGGCACCGGAGTTGGAACTGGGAAGTCAGAACTTTTGTTTCGTCGGTCTGAACTCGGTGCTCCGGTATTCGCCCACGTCGTTCCGATGAAGCCGCAAGAGCTGACTCGAAACAGGGGACGTCGTTTCCGGTTCCGCTTTGGTGTTAAGCCGCACTCCGGTTCACCTTCGACATTGGGATCGCTGATTCCATGATCACCTGGAGGGATAAACACGGATCTCGAGGCGGATAGTCTGCAGGGTCTCCGGGTCATAGAATTGGTCGGCGAGATCGGCCGACAGTGCGCCCATGACAGAGAGTGTGCGAACGGCCAAAACGACCACCAAAGTCCCTAGAAAACGGACGAGGGGACCCTTTGACCGTGCCTCGCACAGTTGCCTCCTGCCGGCGTTGCCCCCACGGTCGGGACAAAAATACTGGCGGAACCATCACCCCGACAGACTCTCGTTTGAGCGAAGGCACGTCAACGCACACGCGCGGCTTTGTGCCCCCTCTCCCGTCGCCGCCCGAAGTTCCTAGCCCTATCGGCGATAGGCCTCGGCCAGGAGCGTGATGGGATGGACAACGCGCAAGTTCATTCCCCGCTGGCGGCCGCCGTTGATCAGTTGTAAGAGGCACCCCGGATTTCCGGTCGCCACGACCGTCGCCCGCGTCGCAAGAATGTGCGCCATCTTGCGTTCGAGAAGTTGCCCGGCCATTTCGGGTTGCGTGAGGTTGTAGATTCCCGCGCTGCCGCAACACCAGTTCGACTCGGACAACTCCACTAACTCCAATCCCGGAATCAATTTCAGCAATTGCCGCGGCTCACGGGTGATCTTCTGTCCGTGGCAGAGATGACAGGATTCGTGGTAGGTGACGATCGTCGGCGCCGGCATTCCGTGGGCGGGAGCTGTGATGCCGATTTCCACGAGCCATTGGTGGATGTCTTTGACTTTGCGATCCCACACCTCCGCGCGCGCATGATACGTCGGGTCGTCCTCCAGAAGGTGGGCGTAGTGCTTGAGGTGCGAGCCACAACCGCCGGCATTGGTGATGATGGCGTCAAAATCATTGGGTGGGAATTGGTCAAGATTTCTCCGAGCGATTCCTTGCGCGAGCTCCCACTCCCCGTTGTGCGCATGCAATGAACCGCAACAGTTTTGAGTCGGCGGCGTGATGACTTCGCATCCGTTGCGCGCCAGAACTTCTACAGTGTCGCGATTGACCGACGCGCAGGTCAGGTCCTGTGCGCAGCCGGTGAGCATCGCGACTCGGAATCGACGAACGCCCACTGCTGGAGTTACGGGAGCGATCAACTCGTCTGAAAACTCCGCCTCTACCTCTGGGGTCATCGCCTCCAGTTCGCGGAGCCGCGCCGGAAGCAAACGCAGAATCCCAGTTCCCCGCACCAATCTTTGCAAACCGCTGGC
>DLVS01000317.1 GCA_003445095.1 Verrucomicrobiales bacterium | reverse complement strand
GGGTTCAATCCACGCCTTGTCCAAGCGAGCTGGCCCCATACACTGCTCCCCAGTTCGGTAGCTCATGGCCCACGTCGTAGAGATTCTCATCGCCGAGTCTCCCGCCACTCCCGCGCTTCCCGTTCCCGAGGTTCGCGCCCTGCCCGGTGTGGGATTGGAAGGGGATCGTTACGCGCTCGGCGTGGGTACGTTTTCATTTCATCCCCAAAAGCCAGACGGCGAGCTAACTTTGGTGCAAATGGAGCACATCGCCGAGTTCGCCCGTCGCACCGGCCTTCCCTTCACGGTGAGGGAGGCCAGGCGCAATCTGGTCACCACCGGGATCGATCTGAATCTGCTCGTCGGCCGTGAGTTTATCGTTGGTGACGTTCGAATTCGCGGGATTCGCCTCTGTGAGCCCTGCAACTATCTCGCCAAACAAACGTCACCGGAAGTTTTGAGAGGATTAGTCCGCAAAGGCGGTTTGCGGGCTCAAATTCTGAGTGAAGGCACGATCGAAGTCGGTGATGCGGTTACCGAGGTTGTCGCGAACACCGCCGCGAGCCCAACCGCGGCGCTGAACGTGGGCCCTCAGTCGGACTCGAATTGAGCATGCGTACAGAAATCGGACAGGTGGAGGCGATCTTCCGGTATCCCGTGAAGTCCATGCGCGGCGAACGAGTCGAGTTCGCCCGGCTGGGCTGGCACGGCCTCGACGGCGACCGACGCTTGGCCTTCCGGCGAATGGATGACCGCAGTGATTTCCCCTGGCTCACCGCCAGCAAGCTTCCCGACCTGCTCTTGTTTACTCCCCTTCGCCGTGAAGGGGGTGATCCGGGAGAGCTTCCAACCCAAGTGCGTACGCCGGATGGTCAGGAGATGCAGCTCTTCGGAGACGACTTGGCCGCGGAGGTCGGACGTCGCCTCGGGGCTCGAGTGCAAATTATGCAGTTGAGGCAGGGCATCTTCGATGACGCGAGCATCTCCGTGATCGCCTCCGACACAGTGCGTGAGGTCGGACGCCTCGCGGGGCGGAACGTGGACGTGCGACGATTTCGTCCAAACATTGTGGTCCGCTTACGGCGGTCGGCGCCGTTTCAGGAAGATGACTGGTTGGGGGGCGTCCTTTCGTTCGGCCAGGGAACCGACGCTCCCGCCATTAACGTGACACAGCGCGACGTTCGCTGCTCGATGGTGAACCTGGATCCCGACTCAGCGACGTCAGCGCCCGAAGTGCTGAAGGCGGTTGTTGAGGCGAACCAGAACCACGCCGGGATTTACGGTGTGGTTACCCGCGTCGGACAACTCGCGGCCGGACAGACCATCTATTTGCGCCAGTGAGTTGACGAGCGCGTGCGTCTGGCGTGCTGATTTTGGCGGTTCGCCCGACCGCCCGAATCCTCCTCACACACCATTCCCAATTCGCCCCGGGGAGAAAGATGGTTGACCCGAGCGCCGATTTTGAACCGCTAATGAACGCTGATCTTCGCTGATGGCAGAAGTTTGAGGCAGGAAGGTATCGGGGAAAAATGGAGTCAAAACAATGCGTGAACCGAAGCCCTATCAAACCTTGCAGGGACTGCGAACGGTGATCGACAATGGCGGTCGGTAGGCGTTGAGCGCTTCCTCGTGCCTCGTATGAACGGACAATTTACAATCTCTTCACAAATTCCTGACAACCGACGCAGCCAGGCGCCTGACATTTGAAACCGTGAAACTAGTTCGACAGATCATCACTATGGTTGGCCTCGGCGCCTCTTTTATCGCGCACTCAGGCGAACAGCCCACCGCCAGAGACAAGGGCGCCGCAAATCAACCGATCGCCGTAGAACTGCAACGTCTCCAAGGAACATGGGAGGGAGTCATGGTGGGCCAAGAGAAGAGTGGCACCATCACCATCACGATCACCGGCAATTCACTCCACTTTCACCGGGACGCGAGCTTTTGGTTTGAGACGATATTTACGCAGCCGGCCGGGACGGCCCCAAAGCAACTCCACGCTACCATCAAAGCTTGTGCGCCAGGACAGGAAAGTAGCGTCGGCAAAGTGGTCGTCGCCCTCTACAAGATTGAGGACGGGACACTGACCTTGGTTGCGCTCAGCGGCGGTGACGAAGAGACGCCGAAAAGCTTTGAAGCGGCTGAAGATAGCGGGCTGAGTCGGTACGAACTCCGGAAGGTTCAGCCTCCCAAGAAAATTGCCGAACCGCCCAAAACCAAATGAATCTAAACGCCTAACCCCAGAGCGCTCCGGCGAACCGGCGCTGAGCGTTTCACTTTGATGGGTCCCGGGAACTATAAACAAGTCGGTGGAGACGAACGGCCGTCCCATATCTCCCTTCAACCCTGGGCGGCAGTCCGCGATCGCCTCGTTCGCGCTACGGTTCTTGCCGGTGGCGATCGCTTACCTCTAGCGTTCGGCGACGCGAAGTCACCAGCATATGAAATTCACGAACAAATGTCCGAAGTGTGGGTCGAGCGATGTCATCGCAGATGCCAAGGCGATTGACCGAACCCGCGGCGGCAGCGGCAGCATCGAGACGGAGTTGACAGTCGCAACGTTCCGTAAGCCGGACGCAGTTCTGTTCAAGGGCCAGCAGAACACGAGCCTTTCGGCTTGGGTTTGTGCCGCGTGCGGCTTCGTTGAGTTCTATGCTGATTCGCCGAAAACACTTAAGATGGCGACCGCCTAACAATAAAGGGCGTAGTTGCTGGCTCCGCTTCGCTCCGCAGCAATACACCCTTTCTTGTTAGACCCGAACCGCCCGAAGGATTTCTCAGCCGGCTCTGCCCGCCCAATGGAGATTCGCCGCTTCACCGACACGGAGATTCGCTTTGCCGTGGCGTGGAAGCCGGACGTTCACGACGAGATGATTCTGCGGCTGAGTTCGCCACTGCGGTCTGAGACAGTTCATGGAGTCCTTGAGTCGGTTGACCGTTCAGGCACGCCGAGAGACTACGAGTTCGTTCGGACGAGATGATTTGAGCATGACCGTGTGGCCTACAGGCTGTCCTAGTGAACGCGCCGGTTGCGGTCCGGCTCCATGCTCGGTACTTATGGCGGTGCGTCACTGACCAGCGACATTCGGCAATGGCATGAGCGCAGCAACTCCACGGCTTGAAGTCTCAATTCGAGCTCACCTTTTTCCCCAGTTGAAGGAGGACGGATTCAGCGGGTCCGGGCGAACATTCCGGCGGGTCATCAGCGGATCGATTCAAGTCGTCAATGTCCAGGGCTCACGCGACAGCGGGCAATTTGCCATCAACCTGGGCATTCAACCGGTATCGGTTCCCGATGTTTTGGGTAACGTTCCTGACTCGAAAAAGATCACTGAATCACTCTGTGAGTTCGGCCGAAGACTAGCCGAGGCTGGGGAGGACCAATGGTGGGATTACGGACTCTCGCAGGAGAGCATGGACGTCGCTGTGCTGCGGGCTGCGGGCGTTTATGTTCGAGTTGGGAGGCCGCTCCTTGCTCAGTTAGGAGGGGGCAATTCTCCGTTGAGCTTGGTTTCGCCGGAAGACTTCGACCAAGGCAAGATCGACCTCTTGGGCTTCGGTCACGCGAGTGCGCGCCTGGCCTTGGTGTTTGCGCGGATGCGCAAAGCCGAAGGGAGGCTCGCCGAATCGAGAGCTTTTGCCGCATACGGTCTGGCTCACCTGGGGCGCGCGACGTTGCTACGAGCGGAACTGGAAAAACTTGGTCAGACTTGATGGCGCGGAACGGGCCGTCACGGTTGTCATCCGGGCGCTCCGACGCCACTTTCGCCGAGCTTAGCCGGACAATTCAGTTGAACCACAAATAGACACGAATGAACACCAATAGGCAGAGGTCAAAACAAAGCTTTCGGTGGAGCGCGTCGTGGTCACTGAAAGGTGAGTCCGACCAGCCGGCGTCGTCCCACGAAATTATCGGTCTATTCGTGTGAATTGGTGTGCCTTCGTGGTTTTCCACGTTTTTCTACTGCATGGTTCCGGCTTAGAGCATGGCCGCGTTCGCTGATCTCGGTATTCCGTTTCCTCTATTCGAGGCCCCGATTTCAAGCTGCCCCGACTACTTGGGGCGGCAGCACTGTTGCGTGTCGGCACAAAGCAGGGATCACTGCTTTCGGCTGGGGGTAGGCTCGTGGGTTAAGCTTGGATGCCCGGCGTGTGGTGGTGACTTGTTCCTCGCTCCGACGGCGGATGCTGGGCGAGCGACGACGTGCCGGCACTGTGGCGCACCGACACCTGCGCCGCTCCTCGATCGGGATGAGGGATTCGTCTGTTATGAAGCGCTGCGTGATGGTCTTGCTGGTTATACCAAGGACAGTGATTTCGGCATGATTTCTTGGGAACAGATGGAGACGGGATGGACGCATGGCATTCCCGGTGGGCGTTTCCCAGGGCACGAGACCCGCACCACGTCGGAGGGATGGGTACAGGTGAAACTTCCCAGGGCGACGCTCTCCGAGCTGACACGGACTCCGAATTTCGTGACGTGGCAGGGAGATCGGTGGTTGTTTCAGGGAACGCAGCCGATGATCTATGTCGGGGAGTGGAAGAAGCGAGATTTCGAGACCCACTCGCCCCGCGGGATGCCCGCCGAGGAGTTTTTTAAACAAGTCATGCGCGATTACGATCCAAGGCTTTGGTCATATGTGGACAACGTCTGCATTTACGTGTTTCGCGGGAGTCAGACGGGAGTTTACGCTGCCTATTATGACGTGGATTAGGAATCCGCGAACCAGGCACTGCGCCGAACACCCGGCCCGCTCCGGCACTCTGGGCACTCTGGGCACTCTGGGCACTCTGGGCACTCTGGGCACTCTGGCGGTTGATCCTTTTCCAGCTTGAGTTTTTCTCACCTTCTACATCAATCACCCGCCCAAGGCCCTTGTATGCGATTTAATCAGAGATTGGTACCTGATCCGGTAAAAACTGTGGCGCTGTGGATTGTGCTCACTTTGGTCGGGACGATAGACACGTTGGGTGCAGTGGCGCGAGTGGAGTGGGATGCTGTGCCAGAAAGCGCTTCGAAGGAAGTAGCCTTTCGGACCGGTTTTTCGGTTAAAGACGCGGGAGGAAATCCGGTCGCGACGCTCGCCGGTGGGGTGAAGCTGCGCGCTTCGTTTTTTGAAACGAATCCTGAACTCACCGTCTTGCACGGAACCGCGCACAATTACGAGAATAACTCGGGCCGATTCAATTTGGGTTGGTCCTTTACGCCCCAACGCGACCTGAGAGTCACCGATCTGCGATCCTATTTTGGCGTCCGGATCCAGTTGCTGGACGCGGCGGGGAAAACTCTGGCGGAGCAGGAATTGCCGGAAGGTGGCGGGAGCTGGCGGGAAACTCGATTGCGGGAAGCCGTCCTCGTTAAGGCGGGGCACAGGTATCAGATTCAGGCGGATACGGGCGGCCAAAACTATTTCGCCTTTCGGGCTTTTGACCGCCCGGCCTTTCCCAACGAAGACCTGGACATCCACTACGTCGATAATTTCGATTTGTGGTTGGTGGACTTCAAATATACGGCCGTCCAGAGCGCTTCGGTCGTCACACCGATGGTCGTCGAGAATCTGGCGGATGGTTCGTGGGCAGGTGATTTGTCGGTGAGCGCAACGGGCGGATACGTATTTCTGGAAGCTGAAGCCGAAGGGGTGGTCGGGTTTTCCAAGGCGTTCCAGGTGGTGCCGCCTAATAATTTGCGACTGACGCAATTGGTTTCATCGACGGCCTGCACGGTGGGTGATGTGGTCATCTACACATTGCGCGCGACGAACAGCGGGCCGGATGCTCGGGCCAATGTTCTAGTGACCAACGTCGTTCCGGCAGGAGTGAACATTCTGCAGGTGAGCGCTTCCAAAGGGGTTCACACGACGGAGGGGACCAATGTTGTTTTCAATCTGGGGGAGTTAGGCGGGAGTGAGGCAGTCGAGCTGCAAGTCGCGATGCTGGCGGGCGCGCCGGGGGTTTATCAGCAGCGGGCGGAAATCATTGGCGATGGCACCGAATCGATGCAAAGCGACGACCAAGTGGCGTCGCAGGTGCAGGTGTTCGAGAATCCCGAAATTGTGGCGAATGATGTGGTCGTGTTTTCGCGGGCCAATCGCGGCGTGACGACCAACGCCATCTTTGAGGTGTCGCTCACGGCGCCCGCGAGTCGGAACGTTTATGTGAATTACCAAACGGAGCCGGGTACAGCGATGGAGGGACAGGACTACCAACGACAAAGCGGGACGCTGTTATTTGCGCCGGGAGTGGTGAAGCAGCGTGTCATGGTCCCGGTGGCGGATGGCCTCGAGGGTGAAGGAAACGAGACGTTCAACCTGCAGTTCAGCGAACCGGTCAACGCAGTGCTGAGTCGCGAGGCCGCGGTTTGCCGGATTATCAATCCGGCCGTCAGGCCGACGGTCACCCTGGCCGATGTGCGAGTGGCCGAAGGCGACGCGGAATTTGGCGTTGAGGCAGTGTTTAAGTTCAAACTGTCGCATCCCATGGATGTGCCGGTCGTGGGCGGAATCCAAGCGGTCGCCGGTACGGCAAAAGCGATGACGTGGCCCGCGGATCCTGGGGAGGCCGATTTTTACGAAGTGTGGGGCGGGTTTGGTTTTGAGGCGGGCCAGACGGAATCAGTGATTGCCGTGCCGATCAACGGCGATGATTTCCGTGAACCCAACGAAACGTTTCGCCTGTTGTATTGGACGGATATGGCGAATACGCCGAGGACGTTTGCGACGGCGACGATCGTCAACGATGACCCGACGCCGGCGATTACGGTCGGAGACGCGTTGGTAAGAGAAGACAGCGTTCGCAATTCGAAACTGGTGTTCCCGGTGGAGTTGTCGAAGGCGGTGAGCACGGCGGTTGTCTTCAATTATAGGCCAGCGGGCGTCACGGCGACGGCGGGAGTTGATTTTGAGGAGGAGGAGGGAATCGCGACGATTGCCGCGGGTGACCGAAATACGACGATCGAAGTAACTGTCCTGCCGGATCGAATTACCGAAGCTCTTGAGGAGGTACGCTTGGATTTGAGCCTGCCGGTGGGGGCAGTTTTTGTGGCGAATACGGCGACGGGGCGCATTGCTGACGCTTCGAACAAATTGCCGGAAGACCAATTCATCTCGCCTGCTTACGGTTCAATGAGCTCGGTCGGCGCCACGGTCAATGTGCAGGTCGAAGGAAAGGATCCGGATGGCGACGTGGTCAAAATGACTTTGGCGATCAATGGGGTCGTCCAAAAGGAGGCCAACAGCGGCGCGCTCAGTTTTGACTGGGTTCCTGAGAGTCCAGGGAATTACACCTTGGTAGCGCGGGCTTGGGACAATCAGGGCACCTCCGCAACTTCCAGCGAATGGAAAGTGCAGGTCGTCTCTTCGAGCGTGGTGCAAATTCTGTCGCCGGCGAACGACAGCAGCTTGCCAGCCAATGAGCCCGTCGTGGTGCGGGTAGATTATTCCGGCGCGACCCCGCTTCAACGAATCGAACTGAGCGTCGACGGGGCTCTGGCGGGAACCTTTGCGGAGGGAGCGTTTAGTTTCTCTTGGGACAATGCTCCTGAAGGACGGCATCGGCTGATCGTGACAGCGACGGATGTTGATGGGGGAACACATTCGTCCGATCCGATCAACCTGACGATTACTCCAGAACGTCCGACGAATGACCGGTTCGCCGCGAGTGCGACGCTGGTCGGATATTTTCCACGGGCAGCGGGAACGACCCGCGGAGCAACGGTCGAAGCAAACGAACCGATTCACGGAAACCCCTCGGCGAGGGCGAGCGTATGGTGGAACTGGACGGCGCCGGCGAATGGGAAGACCACGCTGACCGCGACGAACGAGATCGGCGACCCGTTGTATGCCGTGGTCTATTTGGGCGACCTCGAGACGGCACTGGTTGCGAAAGCTCAATTCGTGGGGAATGGAAGTTTTGAAGCAGCCGCCGGGCAACGATATAGCATCGCCGTGGACGGAGTTGGGACCTACTCCGGGCCGGTCACGCTTCAGCTCGCGCTCGCCGAAGTAAACCTGGTGAGTCCGACCGCCCAGGCTGCCTATCGCGCTCCGGCGAGTATTCTGTTGAAGGCTGAAATCAATGCTCCGGCTGATGGGATTGAGAAGGTGGAATTTTTCGAAGGAGCAACCTGGATCGGCAGCGCTTCGGGAGTTCCGTATGAATTCAACTGGCTCGTCGAGACCAACAGTTATCACAAGATTCGCGCGGTCGTGACGGACTACCTCGGCGGTACGCGCGCGTCGGCGGACGTTTCCTTCGTGGTGCGTCCGTCCAATGACGATTTCCAGAATGCCATTGAAATTACGGGATACAGCAGCGACGTGAGTACCTCGAATATCGGCGCTAGCCGACGCGGCGATCCGACCTATGCCGACAACCAAGGTGGCCATTCGATTTGGTATCGGTGGACAGTGCCAGAGGACGGGTTGTGCACCATCTTCGGCGAGGGGAAGGATTTCCAATTGTTGCTCGGCGCCTATTTGGGTGAAACGCTCGGTAATCTGGCGCATGTAGCGGTCAATGCGATGGGCGGCTGGGATGTTCCCCTGACGTTCCAAGTCGCGAAAGGAACGACCCTCAACATTCTGGTGGACGGAATGTTTATGGAAGAGGGGGCGATTGATTGGTGGTTGCGTCTCCGGCCGGCGAACGACGACATCGCGGGTGCTCGGCGGATTCGTGAACCCTTCTATGAGACGATCTCATCGCATCGTGGGGCGAGCACCGAATCGCGCGAAGCTACCTTGCATCCGTCTGGCTCAGTCTCCGTTTGGTGGTTATGGGAGGCACCGGCCACCGCGTCGACCAAGGTTCTGACCGCTTCCGTCGGTGCACCAACTCAGATACGCATTTATCAGAACTCGGGCGGCAACTTGACTCCGGTGGTGAGCAGCTCGGGGTGGAGCTTGACCAACTCAGTCTCCTTCAATGCGGCGACGGGGCAGAGTTACCTCATTGCCGTTCTCGGAGAAAACGGAAACACGAATGACTTCGGACTCCAGATCAACCAAGACTTGCTCCGTTTGAGCTATCCGCTGGATGGGGCGGCGTATCCCGCCAATTCGACGCTGAAAATAGCCGCCGTGGCGCCGGAATCGCTCGGAGAGGTCGCCCGAATTGAGTTTCTAATCAACGACAGCACGGTCGCCACGGCGGCAACCGTCCCCTACGAAGTTGAATGGCCCGGCGGTGCGCCCGCTACTTACCGGATTCAGGCGAAAGGCGTTCGCTCGAACGGCGAGACTGTTTTGAGTCTGCCTGTGATGATCGTGTTGTATGAGAATAATCAGCTCCCTAAGCCTTCGCTGGTGATGAATTCGCGCGGACTAGAAGGACTGGTGGCCAATTCGGTGGGCCAATTGTTTGTTTTCGGGCCGCAGGATGAGTTCGTTTCACCGGGAGTTCATGAAGAAAGCGCCGCGCGGCCCGGGCAATGGCCCGAGGCCGTAAGACAATGGGCGATGGTGATGGGCGGAATTGGCGATGTGCTGGAGAATACGCCCTGGGACATTTGGCCGGGGCCGGCCGGTTATCACGTCTGGTCGCTTACTGACGACGGGGTGTTGTACCAGGACGGTCATTCGAGGATCGCTTTCCCACCGGGTGTCACCCATTGGACGGGATTCTACGGAACTGGAAACTGCCTCGCGGTTGGGGATGACGGCGCGATTTATCTCAACGGGGAAGAGAAGATGGATTTGGGTCTCTCCAGTGTGCTTTGGAAGGATATCGCCATCGGATATATTTATATGGCTCGGCTTTCAAAGGACGGTGATGTGTATATGTCCGGTCGCGGAATTCGCGGCGAAGCGGTTCATCGACAACTGACGCCACCGTCCGGCGTCAAGTTCACGGAAATGAAGAGCTCCATGTACGCGCTGCTGCTGCGCGGGACTGACGGAAAACTTTACCAGAGCGGTGATCCAAAGCCGGCGGAAACACTGGCCGGCGCGGATCTTAAGTTGGTTCCCACGCCCACTGGGGTGACGAACTTCATTTCGTTCGCGTTGGGCGGTTTTCATGCGCTCGCGATTGGTGACGATGGCGAGCTTTATACGTGGGGCCGAAATTGGGAGGGACAACTGGGCGTGGGAGCTCAGGACGAAGGTAGGATGGCATTGCAGAAGGTTCCCAAACCACCAGGGAAAAAATTAAAACAA
>DLVS01000101.1:11417-11648 GCA_003445095.1 Verrucomicrobiales bacterium | reverse complement strand
GCAGCTTTTCTAAGTTGCCAGCGAGGCGTTGCCGTTCTTCGTCGCTCTCGGTCAATTGCCATTTTGCGAGCAGCGAGTTTGGGGGCAAAAGGGGTTCCGCGCCGCCACCGCTGTCTGGCTCGCTGTAAAAGTGCCACACAGCCGCGTGGCCAAGGCTGTCGGCGTGCGGGTTCCCAGCCAGGATATTCGGTGAAACATCCTTCGCCAGGTTCCATTCGTGCGTGCCATCAC
>DLVS01000101.1:0-11252 GCA_003445095.1 Verrucomicrobiales bacterium | reverse complement strand
TGGCCCGACCACTACGGAGATCAAGTCACCGGGCTGCACGGCGAGGTTCTCAAACGGACCGAAGCCTACTTCTTTCGCCCCTTGAGCCGTCCCACCCGCGAGTTTTTGACGCGAGTTCCCGCGCCGCAATTCCAGCGCCCACGTGATGCCGTTGCCGCACTCGGGATGCGCATGCTGAATCACTCCCTCAATCCGCAGCGTTGTCGCGATGGGGCTGCGCCAACCGACCACAACACGCAGCTTGGGCGACGGATGCACCGCCACGCTGTGCGGCTTCATGTTGCCTGGGACGCGCACGTGTTGGTCGGAGGAGTTCGCGATCACGCTCAAGGCATCCGCGCCGGTCCAGCCCTTGATGAAATCGTAACTCTGCAGGCTCTCCATGGTTTGCGTTAGATGTCCCGCAACGCGTGCCTCTCCCGCGCCGATACCCAGGCAGTCCAGCCACGCGGCCAAAACGGTGGCTTCGGCGCCATGCTTTTTCGCTAAGGACTGGACCTCGATCCGATTCGTCGACCCGTTGATTTCTGCGGCCGCGGCGAGGCACGTTGCCGCACTGGAGAGGACCTTCTTCCGATTCGCGGTCAGCGCGCTCACCGCCTTACGCACGTCCCGCAGCGGAAGATCGGGCCGCCCCGGCGCGACGAGTCGGGGATTTTCCCAAACAGCGAAGTCATTCTCGTTTCCGTCTCCTGCGTCGGAGGTCACCAGATACAACGTCACATCGTTGCTCGAAGGTGGCGCTGGGATCTTCATCCGAATCTCACGGGCGCTGGCGAGGGGTGTCACCGGAACCTCCCAGGCGGTCGGTCCATCGCGTTTTCCGATATGGCCGACCTGCGTGAAACGCCATAGCGCCTGCTGCCACTGGGAAATCTTCTTCCCCAAGGCGACCGCCTCACCGGGTGCCGCCGTTCGCCATTCGGCGCGAATCGGGTCAAGCACCAAAGAAGGCCTGGAATCGTTTAGAGCGCCCCACAGGGTGCGAAGATACTTTTCGTTCAATCCCCGTTCACCAGCGACCTCGGCGATGGACTTTTTCCCTGCTTTCAGCGTTTCGCGTTCCGCGAGGGTCGCCTCCAGATACCTGCCCAGAGGCAAGACACCGCCGTCTTTAGTGTCGAATTTGATGCCCTGCAGATTGACTGCTGAGCCACCGCCGCTCTCCGTGAACCGCGCGTAGAAGGCACGAATGGCGGTGAGGCGCTCTTCGGCCCAGTCGCTGGGGGAAGTGCTTGCGGAGAAACGAAACCCATCGGGCAGCAGCACCGCGTGATTCGCGACGTCCTTGCCCGCGTCGAGGAATTTCGTCACCAGCGCCGGCGACATGACGAGTGAGTTTCCCACGTTCATGAAACCTTCGCCCGAAGCTGAATCCACCGGGAATTCCTTAGCCGGGTCAAGCGCCTCGACCCCCGTTAGGTCGCGAATCGTATAAGTATATTCCGCATTGGAGAGGCGACGCAGCACCACCGGGCCGGGGTCGCCGGCTCGAGCGTGCGCGGCGACGTCGAGCGCGGTGTTGACCCAGTTAAGCAAATTCTCACGTTCGGCCGGCGTGGGCTGAGGTTTCTCTTTTGGCGGCATCTCCCCTAGAGAAAGCTGCTCTATTACTGCCTCCCACACCTTCGGATGCTTGAGTACTTCGTCCGATGAAGTGAAGCGTTCGAGGTCGAGGTCGCCCTTGTGCTTCTCGGTTGAGTGACAGCCGAGACAATACTCCTTCAATACCGGGAGCGCCGAGTCCGCGAAACCGGTCTTGAGTGCGCCAACGTCATGCGCGTCTGCCGCCGCAACGACGCCCGCAAGCACAGCCGTTGAGCCGAGTAGAACGAGGATCTGACGAAGACGGGATGTGCGCACGATTTGGAAAAAGCCTGAAGACCCCAAAACAAGCGGGCTACCGGCTGACGCTGTGATCGTGCCCGTACTTCAAATCCACCGCAATCACCCGGGCTCACCGGTAGTGTCCTGATTGGACACTACCCGACCGGGGAGGGTCCAACGGGCCATCCCTACCGAAGAGGAGCTTGGCGCAGCCGCGGACCACTTGGATCGAATATCGCCGTTGTTGCAGCCCAGTTTCGCAAAGAGTATCTAAGCCTTGACCTCTCGGTAATCGGCCTGGCCTGAAAGGTCGTCCTGCCTCGGTCAACAATGATCCATTTTCGCATTCACGCGGAGTGTCGGCTCGCCCCACTGTTCGCCCTGGTGGCGTGGCTCCCCCTCGCGTCGACAATCTCAACCGCGGCATCTACTAGCAGCCCGCCCAAGAGCGGCACCGCCCAGATGGCTGAACTTTTGGCCCGGCTGGCTAAGCAGACGACGCCTCAGCAGAATCAGTTCCTGACGTTGGAACAGATTCGCCTGCTCCAAGAGCAATTGGCCACCAACACGGTCCCGGCGAATGCCGTCCCCCTGGAGTACTATCTCGGCACTCAACTGCTTCAAGCGGGCAAAAATGAAGAGGCCCTCGCCGCCTTCGGTCGATTAAGTCGACTGACCCAAAAGCTGGGTATCCGCCAGAGCGCCACCAACGACATCAACATTGAGATTAACCGAGCTCTGGCGCACCTTCGGATGGGAGAATTGAGGAACTGCCTCACCAATCATACCAGCCAGTCCTGCCTGTTGCCCATCGAAGGGCACGGTATTCATAAATGGCAGGAAGGCTCCCGCGCCGCCATCGGCATCCTGACCAACTTGCTGCAAAAATATCCCGACAACCTCTCAGCTCGCTGGTTGTTGAACGTAAGCGCCATGACCGTCGGAGACTATCCCGATCGGGTCCCGGCCCGCTGGCTGATTCCACCGAAAACGTTTGCTTCTGATTACGACATTGGCCGATTCCCTGAGATCGCGGGGCCCGCCGGACTGGCCATCAACCAACTCTCGGGCGGCAGCGCGGTTGAGGATTTCGACGGTGATGGACTTCTGGACGTGATGGTCACGTCCATTGGTTTGAGCGATCAGATGACCCTCTTCCACAACAACGGTGATGGCACGTTCTCTGATCGGACGAAGGAGGCGGGGCTGACTGGACTGACCGGCGGGCTCAATCTGGTGACCACCGATTACAACAACGATGGATATCCGGACGTGCTAGTGGTTCGAGGCGCCTGGGCTCGGGAAGGCGGGCGATTCCCGGACTCGCTGTTGCGAAACAATGGGGACGGCACATTTGAGGACGTAACGGCGGCCGTGGGAATGTTGTCGTTTCATCCAAGCCAAACTGCGGTTTGGTTCGATTTCGACGGCGACGGTTGGCTCGATGTGTTCATCGGCAATGAGACGGCCCAGAATGAGCCCCGGCACTCCTGCGAGTTGTACCGGAACAACCGCGACGGGACGTTCACGGAAATGGCTTTGGGCGCTGGCCTGCGGATCAACTCCTACGTGAAAGGGGTGACTACGGGGGACTTTAATAACGACGGAAGGCCCGACTTGTACGTCTCCATCCTCGGCAAGCCCAATCAACTGTTCCGGAACGACGGTCCCGCGCCCGCCAGTAGCGGAACGAACACCTGGACGTTCACGGAAGTCGGAGCCGCCGCGGGTGTGCAGAAGCCGATTTGGAGTTTTCCCACCTGGTTTTTCGACTACGACAACGACGGCTTCGAAGATCTCTATGTGGGCAGTTACTTCATCCGAGATGTGGGAGATATTGCCGCAGACTACCTCGGGCTTCCGAACAATGGCGAGCACGCGAAGCTGTACCACAATCGCGGAAACGGCACGTTCGAAGACGTGAGTAAGGCGGCCAATTTGGATCACGTGCTTCATGGAATGGGCGCCAATTTTGGGGACCTCGACAACGATGGCTGGCTCGACTTCTACCTCGGAACCGGCAATCCGGATCTTACCACCACAATCCCTAATCGCATGTTCCGGAATGCCGACGGGAAGAGCTTTCAGGACGTCACTACGAGTGGTGGCTTTGGCCATTTACAGAAGGGCCACGGAGTTTCATTTGCCGACATTGATAATGACGGGGACCAAGACGTCCATATCGACATGGGGGGCGCGTACTCCGGCGACATCACGCCCAACGCTTTGTTTGCCAACCCCGGTCACGGCAATCACTGGGTGAAGCTACAATTGGTCGGCGTGAAGGCGAACCGCCCAGGAATCGGCGCGCGTCTTAAACTGACGTTGAGCGGTCCGACGGGGGAACGAGTCATTCACCACACGGTTAACACGGGCGGCAGTTTTGGGAGCAACCCGCTGCGGCAAGAGATTGGCCTCGGAGACGCGAAGGCAATTAAGTCGCTGGAGGTCCTTTGGCCGGGCAGCGGCACTCGGCAGGTTTTCACCAACCTCGAGCCCGACCGCTCTTATCGCCTCAAGGAGGACGCTAAAGTCGCTGAGGTGGTCCCACTGAAGACGTTCGCCCTCCCGCTACCGGATGCCCCGGCGCTCATCCGCAAACCGTGAGCATCGATATTCGCTTAACCGGCATTCAGCCGGCTGAGGTGTTTGACGAAATGTTTTTCGAGGAGTTCCGCATGATGGGCTTGGTTGGTCTGCAACTCTTCGAGAATCGCATCCTTGAAACGCCGCCCTTTTCGGTCTGCCCCCAGAGTGAGCACCGAGCCAAAGGTCACGTGCAGCAATTGCCGGCCGGCCACTTCATCGAGATACATCGCCTCCTGCTGAGTGCCCGAATAAGGCGGCAACGCAGCGATCTGTTCGGTCGTGGTCGAGATGTGGTAGCTCGCTCGGTCCGTCTCAAACCGGTCCCGGCAGTAGCTCACAATTTCGGCGAAGAGCGACGGATTCACGCGCGCGACGACCCGCAAGGCTTCGAGGTAGCTCGTGCCCGCCGTCTTCACATGGAGCAAGTCTCGACAGACCCGTCCAATCACAGGATAGACGCTGAATTTATCCGACCCGCTGTGAATGCTGATTTTGTAGGGGCCGGCGAACTTCGCGATCGCGACGTGCACCTTCAGTTCTGCTTCGAATCGTTGGAGATCGCCGCGGTAATCGATGCCCTTCTCGAATTCCCCGATGAAGCGAGGAGCGAGGCTGACCAGTTTAGGAACGCCACGCCGCTGGAGTTCGAGAGCGAAAAACAAATGTTCAAGGGGTGATGTGGGCGAGTCCGTTTCGTCCACCGAGACTTCGACTTCTCCTCGCCCTTTCGACGTGGCCGCGATCGTTTGGCCCATCACCTCCGCGTGTGCGGTGGCCCGCGAGTACTTCACGGCGGCGCGAAACAGGATTTCCTCGTCAAAGCGCAGCGGAGGAATCTTTCCGCCGACCGTAAACACCCGGTTCAAGTAATACTCGCGCCAGTCGAATCCGGCGAAGAGTCCATCGCGTTCCAGGCCAGCCACAGCTTCGCGCAGGGAAGTCTCGTCTAAGGAATCCGCCTGGTTGTTCACGAAGGCGCTGGGATCAATCGTGAAAAAGCAGAATCCCGCGGCCGCTACACGCTGCACATCTTCCGGTGTTTTGAGATGATCACCATCGGCGCCCCACGGGTTGCGGAACTCCGCCGCCTCGACCGCGCTTTGCGCCGCCGCCATGACCTCTTCCGGCGTGCGCTGGGTCCGCGTGAGTTCGCGAATGGATTGCTGGGCGAAGATGGGTGCGAAGTCGGGAAACTGGCGCACGGCGGCGAGATGGCCGGGCGTCGCCAAACCGAGTCGATCACCAAACCCGAAGGACTTGCGCAACGATAAAGGAACCGGGGTGTTCACGAGGGCGCGGATGATGTGAGCCAGCGGTGGGACGGGGAATCAAAAAGCGTGTTCGCCCGCGTTTGAACTGTCACTGCTACCGCTCCACCAATCCGCGACATATCAACCGCTAACCCAATGCTTTCCGCCATCCATTCAACCCCTCCTGCAAAATCGAGCCCTTAACTACGGGCCATTCAGTTGCGACCCCATCGTTTCCGCTGGATGGCGGCGGGCGAGGGAGGAAAACGAGGGACGGATTGGAGGGAACATTAAATGCGCGTGATCAACTCAAGCGCTCCTGTCCTTTGCCTGGACGAGGGGCCGAGGCTACCGGGAATGACACCGGGGTTTTGAGTTGCGACCAAGACGCTGACGACGGCTAGAAATGGCAGGGCGTTCTGATTCAGTCGGTCATCACCTGCACGGCTACGCTTGGGTGAGAAACGTTTCTTGGAAAACCGAACAAGCGAGCGAACCCGATCGTTCGAGCGAACCGCCCTCTCACTGGTGTGACCAGGATTCGAGCGGGACGCCCGAATCAGCACGCGGGTGGCACGCGCTCCCCGACTCTATTTCGGAGTTCAGGTTGAACGGTTCGGCGGTGTGCGCGAGCCAGCGGACCGCGTTTACTTGGTTGCTGCGGTCGCGAGTTGCAGCAAGGCCGCATCCTTCTCCGGTCCCTGGAGGAAATCGAACGCGCGGAGATAGCGCGGGCGGCCCTTTTCGGTGACTGAGGGGTCGTTGATGATTTGTACCAGGAGGTCCGGAGTGGCCTTAGCGCGTGAACGCCAGACAATGTCCCGCCCGGCTGGAGACTTCCATTGGTCGCCGACGGAGGTCCGCCAGGCGGCCAGGAACGCATCCCATTGTCCGTCCGCTCCAATTCCTAACGCCTCCAAGTACCAACGGTCTTGGCCATCGTGCTGGCGCGCGAGCGTCGCCCAAAGGGCCGGGGCCTCGGGCGAGCGGCTATCCCGCAGCGCCAAGGCAATCTCGCGCCGGACGGCGGGGCTAGGGTCTTGGCTCAGGGGTTTGGCCAGCGCGACGATATCAGCCGACTGCTCACGCGCGATTCGAAGCGCGGCGATCCGGATTCTTGGATCGGAGTTCTTCAATCCAGCGGCAATATATTTGGAGCCGCTTCCGGGAATCCGAGCTAAGAGAGGCAGAACACGGGCGCGGTTGCGGGCGTCGCCGTTGTTCCAAATTTCTTGGAGTTCCCGTTGAACGTCGGGTTGATTCAGCTTGGCCGCCAAGGTGGTCCAAGCCAGATAACGGGTGGCGTTATTTGGCGATCCCAAGCCGGCGATCGCTCCTTTAGCCGTCGCCAAGTCTAGGGTCGGCTTTGATGCTTTGTGTCCTGCCGGCGCCACTCGATAGACTCGTCCCGTCATCGTTTCGAGTTTTTGATCGGCCATGTAATGACCGCCAACGCCGGCGTCGTTCCAATCAGCTACATACAACGAACCGTCCGGTCCCACACACACGTCACTTGGCCGAAACCAATCATCGGCGCTGCTCAAGATGTTGGTTACGGTGGCCGAGTAGCCCGCACCGTTGACCGTCACTGGGTAAGCTCGCACCACGCGCGGACCCGCATCGCAGTGAATCACCTGGCCCTGAAAGACACTGGGCAGCAACTCACCTTCATAAACGGCGATACCGGTCGGAGAGCCTGCCCCCGTCTGGAGCAGGTTGGGTACGACACCAGGATCATTCAGGTGCCAATGCCGCTTGGGCACCTCGTCTTCCAGGTTGGTGCGCTTTTGGCCCCAGGCCGCTCCGGTGACCTGGTCCGTGTACCCAAAGTTGCCCCCTTCCATCACGTAGTTGATCCGCACGCCTTGATTGCCGTCGTCGTCATTGTCCGACTGCCAGACTGTCCCGAATGAGTCCACCGCCAACTCGTAGTTGTTCCGAAAATTGTGCCCAAGCACTTCGACCTTGGAGCCGTCGGGATCACAGCGAAACGCGATGCCTTGGCGGAAGGGCTTTCCGTGATCGGTGATTTCGAGGCCGCGGATGTCCTTGACCAATTCGCCCTTGGCGAGCAACTCCGGATCGAGTTTGCCGTGCAGCGCGATTTGCTTCAGTTCGGCCGGGGGACGCCGAAGGAATCCGCCGGCATTCCCGAAGTTGAAGTAGAGCTTGCCGTCCGGACCGAAGACGAACGCATGGGCCGCATGATCATGGTCGGCCGACTTTGGATTCGTGCTGAACAACAGTTCACGCTTGTCCGCCACGTCGTCGCCATCGGTATCCGTGAGCGCAAAAATATATGGTGAGGCGGAGACAATCACTCGGTTGCCCAAGACGCAAATTCCGAGCGCGGTGTTGATGCTGGGATCTTGGTAAAATGTTTTGGCCTTGTCGGCGGTGCCATCGCCATCGGTGTCTTCGAGGATCTGGATTCGATCACCGTCGGGTCGCAACACACCCCACTTCTGAAAACTGGATCGATAGTTAGCGCCTTCCGTGACCCACACGCGTCCTTGGGCGTCCACGTCCATGTCGGCGGGGTTCACGACCATTGGTTCGAGGGCAAACAGTTTCGCTTCGAGCCCAGCCGCCACTTGCATTCGTTGGAGCTGTTCTTGAGCGTGTTCGGGACCGGACCGACCGGAGTCAGCACCAATAAGAGTCGCCGCCAGGACGGTAGTAGAAAACAGGGAGGTGCGGAGGGAATTCATGGAAGTCGTGAGACGATGATACTTCAGACTCGATTCGACGGGGAAGTTTCCTTTGCGTTCGTGAAAGCGGCAGCGGCCTACGCTCAACCGGAGGCCGCTGCAAGCGTGGCAGCCGACCAAGACTCATGGTCCCGATTTCGGAAACATTCTTTCCTGTAATTGTGAGTGAGCTAAAGCTTCGAACCGCTTGACGGACTACCCAGATCCCCCGCCGCTCGAATCCGCGCCGCCGCCGATCCTGCCAGCACCCCGGACAATTTCGGGCCTCGGTGCGGCGATGGCGTTGACCGGGATTTACGTCGGTGTACTGGTAGGTTTGCAGGTCGTGGTCACGGTAATCCTAATGGTCGCGAAGCGGCCGCCGATGAGTGCCTGGAGCATGGTCGGACAAATGGTGGTAGCATTCGCTTTCACCGCGGCTTTGGTGCCGGTTCTGGCAAAATTGAAATGGTCCGAGCTTGTTACGATGCTGCGGGTGTCGCCGCCACTGATTCTCGGAGCTGGGTTCCTGGTTGCGGGCGCTTGGGTGGTCGCGCTTGAGCTCGGCGGGCTGACCGAGTTGCTGATTCCCATCCCGGAGTTTATGGCTCAGGAATTCGAGCGGCTCTTCAACAATCCAGACGTCGTTAGCTCCCTCGTGTTACTGGTATTGGTTCCTCCGATTGTCGAAGAGACGCTTTGTCGCGGCCTGATTCTACGGGCGATGTTGAAAAAGTGGCGTCCGAGGACGGCGATTATCCTTTCCGCCTTGATCTTTGGTGCGATTCACCTGAACCCCTGGCAATTCTTTTATGCGACCTGGCTTGGGTTAGTGCTCGGCTGGGTCTATTGGCGGACGCAGTCGTTGGGCCTGTGTATGCTCATGCATGCCGGCAACAACTTGCTGAGCTGGATCCTGCTTCGTTCGAAATTCGAATGGATCGGAATGGATCGTGAATCACTCACGGCGCCACCGAACCACGTCCCTCCGCTGGTGATGGCGGTGGGGTTGGGGCTGCTCGGACTGGGAGTTGCGCTTCTTGCACGGATGACGCCAAGACCAGTCCCCGTGGCAGCTCCCCAAGTGTGATCGGTTTCCAAACGAATTTCGGGCCGAACGGGGTGAGCCCATTCGCGAGACTTTCCTTCATACTCTCCCTAGCCTCCGGCCGGTGCTTCGAGTAATTGAACTAGGTGTATGTGCCCTTATGCTGAGTTTCTGCGACCGATCGTTCTCATCCTGACGCTGTCATTTTCCGTCATTGCTCGCGCGGCGCCGCCGGTTTGGGATTTCTTTCGTCCGGACTTAGTCTCGAGCGTTCAATTGTCTCCCGACGGGAAGCAAATTGCGTATTTGCGTTGGGAAGGAACCAATAACGCACTGTTCGTGCTCGATATCGACGCCCGTAAGCAGAAGCCCTTGCCGGCGGGAAAAGCGCAGTACTCCTGGGTCACCTGGGCCAATAACCGGACGCTCCTCTTTGGGCTGGCCTTGGAAGGGTATGAAACCGGCGGCATTTTTGCGATCGACGCCGACGGCTCAAACACGCGCATCATTATGCCGACAGTCGTCGAACAGGTAACCCCTGACCTCAACGTCCGTATTAGTTCGATCCTCGACACGCTCCCCGACAACGACGACGAAATCCTGATCCAAGGTAATCTGGTCTTCAAACACGGAGATAATCCCAGCGTTTATCGGGTGGATCTGAAAACGGCCAAGCGAAAGACGATTGTGGACAACCCCGGAAACGTCATCTCTTGGCTCACGGATTGGCAGGGGAATGTTCGATTGGGAATTCGCGTGGATCGCAAGCAGATCACCTTGCTTCACCGCTGGCCCGATCAACGGCCGTGGGGTGAGCTGTCCACGTTGAATCTCGCACGCTTGGACTACGTTCCCCTCGAATTCAGCCCGGACGGGCGCTCGTTGTACTCCCTGGAAGATATTGACGGATTGGGAGCGGCGTTGGTGAAGGTTGACCTCACCAACAAGGCGCGCAGTGAAATCTTGTTTGACCCGCCGGAGGGCGAAGTCCTTGACACGATCCTCGATTTTCAAACGCATGAAGTTGTCGGTGCCTTATATCAGGATGAGCGACTCAGGGCTCGGGCGCACTACTTCAACCCGGAATGGGCTCGGCGGCAATCGCAGGTGGATGCGGCTTTGCCGAATCGAGACAATCGCTGGATCGGCGGTTCCAGGGACGGCAAACGGATTCTGCTCAAGTCCTATAGCGACCGAGTCGATGGCGAATATTATTTGTACAGTCCGGAGGACCGAAAACTCACCCAACTGTTCAGCGCCCGACCGTGGCTTAAGCCGGAAGATTTGGGTGCGATGCAGCCGATCTCCTACGCCGCGGCCGACGGTCTGCGCATACCAGCATTGCTGACCCTGCCGCCCACCGGTCCGACCAATCATCTGCCGTTGGTGGTGCTGCCGCATGGCGGGCCGTGGAGTCGGGATGTCTGGACCTGGGATCCGGACGTTCAGTTCTTGGCGAGCCGGGGTTATGCGGTCTTGCAGCCCAACTTTCGTGGCTCGGACGGCTTTGGGCGGAAGTTCCTCGAGGCAGGTTACCGGGAGTGGGGCGGCAAAATGATCGATGACCTTGCCACGGGAGCGCGCTGGGCGATCGACCAAGGGTATGCCGATCCGAAACGGGTCGCGATCTTTGGTGCCAGTTTCGGGGGTTATGCGGCCATTATGGGGTTGATCCGAAATCCCGAACTTTACCGGTGTGGCATCGGTTACCTGCCGGTCACCGACCTGCGAAGTTGGCTCGACAGCAAACACTGGTCACCGCTCCAGCGTCGTCTCATATGACGCCGACCTTCACGGGCGTCAGCTACGAGAAACTCGATCAGCTGGGCAGCATCCAGTGGCCCTGCA
>DLVS01000498.1:793-28775 GCA_003445095.1 Verrucomicrobiales bacterium | reverse complement strand
CCTTGCGGCGATCACCGAAGCCGGGCGCCTTGACCGCGCACACATTGATGGTTCCGCGGAGCTTGTTGACGACGAGGGTTGCCAATGCTTCGCCTTCGACCTCTTCGGCAATGATCAGAAGCGGTTTGCCAGTCTTGGCTACCTTCTCGAGCACTGGGAGCAAGTCCTTCAGGCTCGAAATCTTCTTCTCGTAAATCAGGATGTATGCGTCGTCCTGCTTCGCTTCCATCGCTTCGGCGTTGGTGACGAAGTACGGAGACAAGTAGCCTTTGTCGAACTGCATGCCCTCGACGACGTCGAGCGTGGTTTCGATCGACTTGGCTTCCTCGACGGTGATCGTTCCGTCCTTGCCGACTTTGTCCATCGCGTCAGCGATGATTTCGCCGATGGTGGTGTCCCAGTTCGCGGAAACTGTGGCAACCTGCTTGATCTCTTCCTTGTCCTTGACCTTCTTGGAGATCTTCGTGAGTTGATCCACGGCGGCATCGACGGCCTTTTGGATCCCGCGTTGCAAGGAAATCGGATTCGCGCCGGCGGTGACGTGCTTCAAACCTTCGCGGTAAATCGACTCCGCGAGCACCGTCGCGGTCGTGGTGCCATCGCCCGCGGTGTCGCTGGTCTTACTGGCGACTTCGCGGACCATTTGAGCTCCCATGTTCTCAAAAGGATCCTGAAGTTCGATCTCTTTGGCCACGGTAACACCGTCCTTGGTCACGGTCGGTGAGCCGAATTTCTTGTCGATCACCACATTGCGGCCCTTGGGACCGAGCGTGGCTTTGACGGCCTTGGAAAGGAGTTCGACGCCGCGGAGCAAGCGCTGCCGAGCGTTTTCATCAAAAATGAGTTGTTTTGCAGCCATAGTATTCTAGTTGAGCGTTTCTGGTTGAGTGTTGAGGCAATTCATTATTCCACCACGGCAATCAGGTCATCCGCGCCAAAGATCTTATACTCTTTGCCATCAATCTTGATTTCAGTGCCGCCGTACTTCGAGACGAGGACGCGGTCGCCAACCTTGACTTCGAAGGCTTGCTTCTTGCCGTCGTCATTGGTTTTGCCGGTACCGAGAGCGCGAACGAGACCTTCGGTGGGCTTTTCCTTGGCGGAATCGGGAATGATGATTCCACCTTTCTTAGTTTCTTTTTCTTCGACGAGTTCCACGAGAACGCGGTCGCCGAGAGGTTTTACGTTGAGTGCCATACTGTGTGTATCGCGTTGGTTTCTATGTTTGTGTACCTACTAAATAACTCCCGCCGCACTCGCGATCGGGAAGAGTAAATTAATTGCGGAGAATTCGCTTAACTCTTCTTCTCATCCACGACTTCCGCGTCGATGATGGGACCGTCTCCTTTTTTAGCGTCTTCAGAGCCGGGTTCAGCTTGGGCTTGGTCGCTTTCCGGTCCTGGGCCAGGACCGGCCTTTTGAGCCTTGGCTTGGGCGCTTTTGTAAAGCTCGGCGCTGGCGGCTTGCATGGCTTCGTTGAGTTGATCCAACGACGACCGAATGGCCGCGACATCGCTGCCTTTGAGGGCTTCCCGAACGGCTTTGGCGCTTTCTTCGATCTTCGATTTGGCGCCGCCAATTTTGTCACCGTTGTCCTTAACGAACTTCTCGGCGCGATAAGCGGTGTTGTCGCCCTCGTTGCGAACTTCCGCCTCTTCGCGACGCTTCTTGTCGTCGTCGGCGTGCGAATCGGCTTCACGACGCATCCGTTCCACTTCGTCCTTCGACAAACCGCTGGAGGCGGTGATGACAATCTTCTGCTCTTTGCCAGTGCCCAGGTCCTTCGCGCTCACATTGAGTATCCCGTTGGCATCGATATCGAAGGTGACTTCGATCTGGGGGACTCCCCGCGGCGCCGGCGGGATGTCGGTGAGCTGGAATTTGCCGAGCGACTTATTGTCGCGAGACATGGCGCGCTCACCTTGGAGAACGTGAATTTCCACTCCGGGCTGATTATCGCTCGCGGTTGAGAAAATTTCGGACTTGCGCGTTGGAATTGTGGTGTTGCGCTCGATCAGCTTGGTTAATACTCCGCCCATGGTCTCGATTCCGAGCGAAAGCGGTGTCACGTCGAGGAGGAGAACATCCTTGACGTTACCCTGAAGCACGCCGCCCTGGATAGCGGCCCCGACGGCAACCACCTCGTCAGGATTTACTCCTTGATGCGGCGCCTTGTTCACCAACGTGCGCGCAGTTTCCACCACGCGGGGCATGCGAGTCATGCCGCCGACTAAGACGAGCTCATCAATCTGGTCTGCCTTGAGGTCAGCGTCCTTTAAACAAGCTCGGGTGGGCGTGATCGTTCGCTCAAACAGCGAATCGCACAGTTGCTCCATCTTGGCGCGCGAAAGCGTCTTCTGGATGTGCTTAGGACCACTAGCGTCGGCCGTGATGAACGGCAGGTTGATATCGTAGGATTGCGCGGAACTGAGCGCGATCTTGGCCTTTTCGGCCTCCTCCTTGATACGCTGAAGCGCGTCAGGCTGCTTGCGAAGGTCCATGCCCGCGTCGCGCTTGAATTCATCAAGCATCCAATCCATCAACGTATTGTCCCAATCGTCGCCGCCGAGGTGAGTGTCACCGTTGGTGGCTTTCACTTCGAAGACACCATCGCCGATCTCGAGCACGGAGATGTCGAAGGTCCCGCCGCCGAGATCATAAACGGCAATTTTCTCGTCCTTCTTTTTGTCGAGTCCATAGGCCAGCGACGCCGCGGTGGGCTCGTTAATGATACGTTTGACGTCGAGCCCTGCGATCTTGCCGGCGTCTTTGGTGGCCTGGCGTTGCGAGTCGTTGAAATAGGCGGGAACAGTGATGACGGCTTCGGTGATCGTCTCTCCCAAACGCATCTCTGCGTCCGCCTTGAGCTTGCCCAGAATCATGGCCGAAATCTCGGGAGGGCTGAACAGCTTGGGCTTACCGTCGACCTCCACCTCGACTGCGGCGTCACCGTTGGGAGCTTTGACAACCTTGTACGGGACTCGCTTCAGCTCTTCTTGGACCTCGTCAAACTTGCGCCCCATGAAGCGCTTGATGGAGTAGATAGTGTTGCGGGAATTGGTGATCGCTTGGCGTTTCGCGGCTTCACCGACGAGGCGCTCACCGTTTTTGGCGAAAGCGACGATGGATGGAGTGGTGCGCTTACCTTCTGAATTTTCCAGCACCAAGGGTTCATTGCCCTCCATGACGGCCATGCAGGAATTTGTAGTCCCTAAGTCGATGCCCAAAATGTGTGCCATATACGGTTAAATTCCGGATGGGGAATGCAAGGCTGATGCCGCCCACCTCAAATTTGAAACTTAGGGAAATTGCTCTGGAAACGCCGACGCAGTTTTCGTCACGCTGAGTCCAGATGTGGTCACGAGTGTGCCAAGCATAGATGATCTGGCACACTTTTCTCGCGGACGCGGCACAATCTCTCTTAGGCGAGGTTGGGCGGCCCCTTGGTCACGAAACACAGACCTTGGCCGTCGTTTCCCCTGGTCGGGGTAATTCAGGGCTGAGGTGTCCCGCGTTGTCGCGTTGTCCGGCATTCGGAGATTTGCCTTGCCGGCCGACTCATACCACGAATAGGCTAGCCAGGTTCCCACGAAGATGACTTCCCACTGCGCCTGCTCTGGCCGCGTTGGGTTCGTCAGTTGCGTGACTGAATTCCCATCAATCTTCTACAAACTGCTATGAACACTCTCATCGGCACCCACTCCCCGGTGCGCCGTGCGGCTTTGATTGGGCTGGCCGTTGCCGGTCTTACCACGGGCGGATTCGCCCAGTTGCTCTACCAAGAAGGATTCAATGACGATGGATCCAAAGCGAACCCGGCACGTTACACCATCGTGGGCGGTGATGTCTGGGAGTTGAGCCGGATATTTGGAGATCCCCCACTGGCGACCGCCTCCGCCCAGCGTGGCCCGATTTACTTTGCCCACAGTTTTGACGTGTCGTTTGTCGGCATCCCCAATATTCCCGCGCGCCGGATGATGCTGTGCTGGCGCACCAGTAACGACCTCGCCAACACCACCGAGGAATTCCTTGAACTCTTGGATTCAGCCATCGCATGGCTGGTTAATAATAAGGCCAATGGCAGGGTCATGGTCTATCCCGACGCCACCGCGATCGGAGGCCTGAAGGACCGCTTCGAAGCGGCTGGTTGGACGGTGTTGGATGACGACACTACCAAGACGGATGCGCAGGTCGAAGCGGACGCCGACTTATTCATTCATGCTGGCAACGCCGATCCGAGCCGCTACGGGCTGTTGAAGAAGCCGGTCGTGGCGAATTTCTCCTCGGATTGGGATGACATGATCGTCGGTAGCATCGGCAGCGATGCTACCTTCGCACCCGGAAAGATTAATATCGGTGCCGAAGGGCATCCGGCGGCGGGTGGCAAGACCGGATCCTTCGATGGATTCACCGGTGATCAGGCGATCGCTCTCGCCGGCCGATTTCTTCCGGAAGGTGCAACCGTCCTGGCCACGATGAACCGGACCGTCCCACCGTCCGTCGTCCGACTGAGTGACGTGGACGACATGATCGCCGGCACCAAGCAGCACGACATGAGCGAGAGCACACTCGCATCACTCGATATTAACGACGGGGCGCCCGGTAATTGGTTAGACGACAATGGGGTTCCAGGTGGCTACACCGGCAGTTGGGGTCTGCGGGTCCAGGGCAAGCTGACTGTTTCGGCTCCGGGCACCTATCGCTTTGCCCTCGGCACGGACGACGGTGCCCGCTTCCAGATCGACCGGGACAAGAACGGATTCACTTTTGCCGACAACATCATCGAGGATTTCGGTCCCCATGGCTTCACCCTCGTTTACGAAAACGTCACTTTTGCGGCGGCCGGCACCTACGATTTCGAAGTGCGCGGCTATAGCAGTGCCAGCCCGGGCGGATTTGAGTTGTCGGTGGGCATTGTCCCTGCCGCCGAGGTTTTGGACGACAACCTGGCCTCGGGCTACTGGGAAGTGCTGGGGACTGCCGGGAGCACCGCTCCAGTTCAGCTCAGCGGCACCACCACCGCCACCGGCTATATCGCCACCGGCGCTGATACGGAAACGAAAGAACCTCTGATAGTCCTGCTCAATGGCCCGAGCGACAACCCGCCCGGCGCCTTTTACGGAGGTGGCCCGCTCACGGGCTTCGAAGGCACGGGCTTCTTCGCCGGCGCGGGCATGAACAAGTTTCCCTACGAAAACGAAACACCGCCGCGCTCGGTAACGCTTCGGCCCGTCAATGTGGCTGGCAAGCAGGACGTGAAGTTGACGGTGGCACTCGCCGGCGCACAAATCGACTTCGAGAATGACGGCAATGACTTCCTTGATATTATTATTTATACGAATGGCCTGGCCAGCACCCCAAAAACGCTGGCGCACTTCAATGGCGTCGAGACCGGCCAACAGCCCTGGCTCGCCGACGACTTGGCCGGCAACCAACGCCGGCTTACCCGCGAATTTGCGGACTTCACTTACAACATTCCTGCCAGCGCAACCGAGCTCGTCGTCCAATTCGTGGCTGGCTCATCTTGGTGGAACGAACTCCTGGGCTTCGACAACGTTCGGATCACCGCCGGGGCTACGACAACGCCAATCGGAGCCATCTCCGCGAGCATCGCCGGAGACAATATCAACCTCGCGTGGACCGGCGGGACAGCTCCCTACTTAGTCCAGGGCAAGTTGGCCTTGAACGATGCGAACTGGATCGACCTCCAGACCGTCAACACAACTTCGGCGAGCATCCCGTTGGCGACGCCCGGCGGGGTGTTCCAGGTGCAAGACGCGACGACCAAAACCGTGAAGCTGTTCAAGGTGTCACTTAACGGTGCAAACGAGCGTCCGACGCCCGTCACCACGACAGCGAAGGGCGTTGGGTTCGCCGCGCTGGACGGAAACTTCCTCACGTACGCCGTGTCGTACGAAGGATTGCAGGGCGACGCGAAATTCGCCCACATCCATGGCCCAGCGGATGCTAATACCGCGGCGGGTATTCTGGTAACCCTGACGGCGGCGTCACCGCTGGCCACCGGCGGCTACTTCATCGGGCAGGCCCCGCTGGACGCCGGCCTGCGGGCCAACATTGAAGGAGGTATGACCTACTTTAATGTCCATAGCACTGTCTTTGGCGGCGGCGAGATTCGCGGCCAACTGGTACCCTAAACGCGCTATTTTCGCCCTTGAGTGAGGGCGATCGGCGGGCGCCGGCGGTGTGAACCGTGTGTCACCCCGGCGCCCGCTTTCTTTTTTACCGGCCCTTGCCCCCGACCCCACTCCTGCGCAAGCTCCGCGCTTCGATGACGGCTGATTCTCCCCCTCCGGTTCGCTCGTTCGTGGTGGACCAACTCACAGTCGACGTTTTTTCGACTCTCGATGCGCTGGCCGAACATGTCGCTCAGAGGGTCCGTCGACTATTGGCCGACACCGTTGCCAGACAGGGCTCCGCCGCTGCCATTCTAGCGACAGGTAACTCCCAATTGCGCTTCCTACGACGGTTGGTGGAGCTCGGTGATGTGGACTGGTCGCGAATCACGTTGTTCCATATGGACGAATACTTGGGGCTTCCCGCCGACCACCCGGCGGGATTTCGCAAATACATGAAAGAGCGGGTCGAATCCCTGGTGCACCCGCGTGCGTTTCACTATTTGGCCGGCGACGCCGATCTCCCTTTGATCGAGTGTGATCGGTACACCGCCCTTTTACGCGCCCAGCCGATCGACCTGTGCTGTCTTGGAGTCGGCGAGAACGGGCACTTGGCCTTCAACGATCCCCCCGTGGCCCGTTTTGACGACTCGGCCTGGGTCAAATTGGTCAAACTCGATGACGCTTGCAAAACCCAACAAGTGAACGAAGGGCACTTCCCCTCCCTGTCCGCAGTTCCTCCGTACGCGTTGACGTTGACCATCCCGGCGCTGATGTCCGCGCGGCAAGTCATTTGCGTGGCGCCCGAAAAGCGCAAAGCGCAACCCGTCAAGAACGCCCTCCGAGGACCGATCTCGACCACTTGTCCCGCCTCGATCCTGCGGCGCCAATCCCATGCCCGGTTGCTCCTGGATGAGGATTCTGCTGGTCTCTTGTAAATGCCAAGAACTGCGTTCACAAAATCAGACGCCCGACCTAAGCCTTCTGTTGCCTAAGAATTCCGGATTGAACCGTGCGCATTCTCGCCCTTGACCACGGAACTCGACGCGTCGGGGTAGCAATCAGTGACCCGATGAAGGTCATCGCCCAACCGCTCGAATTTATCGACGCGGAACCGTTTGCGGCATGCCTCGGGCGCATTCGGGACCTGATTCGCGAACACGAGGTCGAACTCATCATTGTGGGTATGCCGCGAAACATGGACGGCTCTTATGGCGAAGCCGCTACTCGCGTACGCGAGTTCGTGACGGTGTTGCGGGAAGCGGTCACGGTTCCTTTGCAGACTTGGGATGAGCGGCTGACTTCCGCCCTCGCTGAGCGGTTCCTCCGCGAAGGCAACGTCCGCGGAAAGGAGCGTCGCGAGAAAGTGGACAAGACGGCGGCGGCGTTGCTGTTGCAGAGTTATCTCGACAGCCTAACGCCTCCATGAAGGCCAGTCCCGAGCGTCCGGCATCCGGTGAGGTTCTCGCTCCGGATCACGTTCGGCTGCGACTGACGATTGCCTACGACGGCACCGCTTACGCGGGTTGGCAACGCCAGCCGAATGCCTCAACCGTGCAGCAAAGAATCGAGGAAGCGTTTGGGAAGATTTTCACGGCGACGCCAGTAGTCTCAGGTTCCAGCCGCACCGACACTGGAGTTCACGCCGCGGGCCTGGTGGCGCATGTGGATATCCCGAAAAGGAAGCTCCGGATGCCTCTTCGCAAGCTGGTCCTCGCTCTCAATGCCTGGCTTCCCGAAGATGTCCGGGTCCTGGCGGTAGTCCGGGCGCGGGATGATTTTCACGCCCGGTTCTCAGCACGCGGTAAACAGTACCGGTACTACGTTTGGAATCATGCGGCGCATTCGCCGCTATGGAGGCGGCAATCGTGGCATGTCCCCAGGCCGCTCGATCTGGCCGTCATGAAACAAGCGGCGCGCGAGCTCGAAGGCCGTCACGATTTCCTCGCCTTCAGCGCGTCACCAGGCTACGCGCGGCGGGTCACCATTCGCCACGTGACTCGCTGCACCATCCAACGTGCGGGACCCCTCCTGACGTTCGTGATCGAGGCCGACGGATTTCTCTATAAAATGTGCCGCGGCATTGTGGGAACGCTCGTCCAGGTGGGACTCGGCCGTTTTGCGCCGGATTCAATTACCCCAATGCTGAAAAGTCGGGACCGAACCGTGGCGGGAATGACCGCGCCGGCGCACGGACTCGTCTTGTGGAAGGTATTTTACGCTGGCTCGGGAGAACCGTCACATCGCGGAATCAGGTTGGCCGCTGAGACCACAGAACTGGAGTAGGCGAGCGGGCGAAGTCAATGAACGTCGTTCTTGTCCAACCGGAAATTCCGCCCAACACCGGCAATATCGCCCGGTTGTGCGCCGCCACACGCAGCGCATTGCACTTGATCGAGCCGCTTGGGTTCAAGCTCGACGATCGCGAATTGAAACGAGCTGGAATGGACTACTGGAACCTTGTCGAGTGGCGCCGCTGGCCGGGCTGGGCGGAGTTCGCTGCCAGTCTTTCATCGGATTCTCGATTGTGGATGATCGAGCAAGGCGGCACTCGCCGATACTGCGACGTTCAGTTTTGTGCTACCGATTATTTAGTCTTTGGGCGCGAGACCTCAGGCCTGCCTCGCGAGTTACTGGAATTGCACCGACCGAATTGGCTCTACTTGCCGATGCCCAACCCGGCCGCGCGTTCACTCAATCTCTCAAACTGCGTGGCGATTGTGCTGTTCGAGGCACTTCGGCAGACGGGATTTGGTGACTTCCCACAAACGGGTTTATTATGCCGGTAGCAAGCTTTGTCAGAAGGAAGCCATGATGCGGAAGTCGATCCTCGCCGATGCGCGTCACGGCTCCAGCCCGATCAACGCTGAGCCCGATTGTAAGGATCCCAATACTCGGAGTTGACCAGCGCCTTCACGTTGCCAGAACTAGGGTCCACCGGTGGATTGATCTGGGAATCCTTGCGCGCCTCGGAATGCCCATCGTTGAACACGACCACCCCCGTACCGAGGTGGCGGTTGTTGTCGATGCCTTCGAGACCGCTGCCCTTGGCCATCCCACTGAAAGGCCACCACAAACTACTGCTCCAATATCCGTCAAGTTTGGGGATCGCGTCGCCAACCACCAAGTTATTGGCCGGAGAAACGATGGCCGCTCGTTTGAGCCACGGTCGGCTGGAGAAATCAATCGTCCCGACGCGTGTGCTTCCGCTCGGGTACGGATGGATGCCGAGAAAATAGGCGTTCATGCCATATCCCACCTTGTGACAGTCAAACTTCCACTCCCAGCGAACTCCGGAGTCCAACCGCTTGCCTTTGATGCTTGGGCAACGGAACAAATTGCTTTGGGCGGGGCGGTAATTGTAGATCGTGGTTCCCCACCAGTTGGTGATCGAAGCATTGGAATCGTCCGTTTTCAAATTGCCATTCCGATGTCCCGGAAACGTGTCGCTATTGTCGTCGGTGTAGAACTGCATCTGGAGGCTAATTTGTCGCAGATTATTGAGGCAGGCCGTGCGGTTGCCCTTTTCCTTGGCTCGGGCCAGAGCCGGCAATAGCATTCCGGCGAGGATCGCAATAATCGCGATCACCACGAGCAGTTCGATCAAAGTAAACCCGAGACTGGCACCTCGTCGTTGGTGAATAGGCTTCATAAGGGAAGTATGTTGGTAGCAAAAAGCTTTCTCGACTCTTGTGCAACTCGCTAATTTGGTTTCGCAAATTTTTTCCGGACCGGACGAACACAGGACGACTGAATTCAACCACGGCTTCACGCTATTGCGCGACCCTTCAGCTCTTCGTCAACTTCCCCCTCGCCCACGCCGGTTGCTGCGGCCTACCTTCCGCGCCTTATGTTCGAAGTTACGCGCGCCAATTTGGACGCGCTGTCGTCCAAGCTCAGTCAATTGCGCAAGTTCCTGGATGTTCCCGCCGCCCAGCGCCGGATCACCGAGTGCGAAGCGCAGATGGCTTCGGATGCGTTTTGGAACAATCAAGAATCGGCGAAGAAGGTCATTGAAGAGTTGAATGCGTTGAAAAAGAAGGTCGAGCCTTTGCTCCAATTCGAACGACGAGTGGCTGATGCGCGAGTCTTGCTCGAGTTGGGCGAAACGGAGCCGCCCGCCAGCCAGGACGCGTTACAGCAGGAGGCCGATACCGAAGCCGCGGCGCTCGGAAAACAAGTGGACCAGTTCGAACTCGAAGTCCTCCTCACCGGTCCCCATGACTCCCGCAACGCGATCTTTAGCGTCCAAGCGGGAGCCGGCGGGACTGAGGCTCAGGACTGGGCCGAAATGCTGTCGCGCATGTACGGCCGTTGGTTCGATAGCCGAGGTTGGAAATGGGAAATCACCGACGCCTTGGCAGGAGATTCGGCCGGACTGAAAAGCGTAACCTTCCGCGTCGAAGGAGAAAACGCCTATGGCTTTTGCAAGGCCGAGCGGGGGGTGCATCGGCTGGTTCGCATCTCCCCGTTTGATTCGAACAAACGCCGACATACTAGTTTTGCGAGTGTGGACGTCATCGCCGAGCTCAGTGACATCACCGAGAGCGATATCGTCATTCCGAAAAGCGAAATCCTGCGCGACACCTACCGGTCCGGAGGCAAGGGCGGGCAGAATGTCAACAAGGTCGAAACGGCCGTGCGACTCACCCACCTTCCCACCGGCTTGGTCGCCGCGTCGCAGGCCCAGCGGAGCCAGGCACAAAACGAAGCCACGGCAATGGCAATGCTGATTTCAAAGCTCTACGCGTTGAAGTTGGACCAGGCGAAAGGTGAGATGGAACGGTTCTATGGTGATAAAGGGAGCGTCAGTTGGGGCAATCAAATCCGCAGCTACGTCTTTCAACCGTACCGCATGGTGAAGGACCTCCGCACGGGAGTGCAGACCAGCGATGTCCAAGGCGTGATGGACGGGGATCTAGATGCGTTTGTGAACGGCTGGTTGCGCGGAGGCTGTCCGTTAAAGCGGATACCAGGCTTGAAGGATGAAGAAGAGTAACCTCTCCATGACCATCCTCGATACCATCGTTACGCAGAAGCGCCTTGAAATCGCCCGACTTCCCGGAGGTTCCGTTCGCGCTGAACAACTCCACGGAGCGATTAGAGAACGCCGCGACGGCATTCGTGATTTTTTCGGTGCCCTAGCGAGTCCACGCTTCGGCGACCTCGGACTCATTGCCGAGGTGAAGAAAGCGTCGCCGTCGCTTGGTGTGATCTGTCCGGATTTCGACCCGGTCCGCATCGCGAAGGAATACGAGGCGGCTGGAGCAAGCTGCTTGTCGGTCCTTACCGACGAGAAATTTTTCCAGGGTTCGCTTCAGTATCTCCGGGAAATTCGCGCGGCCGTGGCGCTGCCCCTCTTGCGCAAAGATTTCATTATCGACGAGCGGCAGATCCTGGAAGCGATCGAGTGGGGAGCCGACGCCATCCTTCTTATCGTGGCAATTCTCAACGACGACCAGTTGAACCACTTTCACGCGCTGGCAGACACCGCCGGCCTAGCGGCCTTGGTCGAGGTTCATGACGCGGCGGAGTTGGAACGTGCCCTCAATTGCGGCGCGCGGTTGTTGGGAATCAACAATCGCGATTTGAAAACGTTTCAGGTGGACTTGGCGACGACTGAACGTCTGGCCACCCGGGCTGTGCAAAGGCGCCTCAACACGATGGCAGATCGCGCTAACGACCAACTCATCGTCGCCGAGAGTGGAATTCGGGGCAGGCCTGACGTGGAGCGACTCAAACGCTATGGTGCGCGAGCGATACTCGTCGGTGAGACCCTGATGCGCGTCAGCGACATCAAGAGCAAAGTGGCGGAATTGATTGGAACTGTGAATTGAATTGACTTTCGCGGGGTGAGTAGCGTCTCATGCAATCGGTCAGTCCGGGTCTTTTTAACTGAGTGGTTGGTCGGTCCTGCGATGAGTTACTTTCGAATTTTGCCCCGCACTGTGTTGTGCCGGTGGTGGACCGCTTGGGCAATTGCGGCGGCTGCAATTACAGGTGTTGGCGTGGCCCAATCGTTCTTGGTCGATAGCATTGGTTTTGGAAATGATGGCCGGCCATTTTTGAGGCACCCTGCTGACGCCGGCTCTTACTACATCCTCTATCGTGGAGATACCGTGGCAGCGATTCGGCTGGCGACCGATATGGCGTTGGGTGTCGCGGGCACCGGTCAGTTGAACGATCGCGATCCCGTCAACGGCATTGCCGCCCGCTTTTATCGAATCGAACAGGTGCCCCTGAACAGCCCGAAGGATTCGGACAACGACGGCATTAACGACGTTTATGAACTGCAGCACCCTTCGATTTTGAATCCGCTGAACACAGCCGATGCGCTGAACGACCCCGACCACGACGGCAAGAACAACCTTCAGGAGTATCAAGACGGAACCGACCCCGGAAGCGGTGGCGATAACCAACCCCCGTCGGTGTCGATTACGGCCTCGACGCTTGTATATGAGCTACCCGCGACGGTGCAGTTGGGAGCGACGGCTCGGGACGCCGACGGTTCGGTGGTGCGGGTCGAGTATTATTCCGGCGGTCGGAAGATTGGGGAATCCACGACCAGCCCGTTCAATTTCGCTTGGGCCGTACCCGAGGCGGGGATCTTCGCGGTTTCCGCAGTGGCGACGGACAATGGCGGCGCTTCGGCAACATCGCGCCCCATGGAGTTCGTCATCAACGTCCCGGCGCCCGTGCTCGACGGAACCACGGCCGCCACCGCGGCATCGGTGCTGAAGCTGACAGGGCGCGGCTTGGCTGGAACCCAGATTCGCGTTGAAGGAGGAGCCTCGATAGCGACGGGATCCGTCAGTGGCGCCGGAACATTTTCGGTTGACGTGGCGTTGCAGCTCAATCGGGCCAACCGCTTGTTTGTTACCGCGACGGATTCCAAGGGAAACCGCAGCGCACCGCGCCCCTTGGAGGTGCTGCAAGACGGTCAGGTTCCCAACCTGTTCATCGATTTTCCGCCCGCGGGTACTCAGTTATCCACAGAGTCTTTTATCATCGCCGGTCGAGTGGGAGACGTCTTAAGCGGCTACCAGGGGCTGATGGTGCAGGTGCGTAACTTAACGACAGAAGACGTTTCCGTTCCGGCGAATGTCGACGTGGGAATTGGCCCCAACGGAACCTACGAACGAGGCGCAATTCCTCTGCGGCCTGGACCCAACACGATCGAAGTCACCGCTCTCGATAAGCTAGGCAACTCGGTTCAGCGAACCTTGAATGTGGTGAGGGTTGAGCTTTCAGGACCGCAAATGGCGCAAGTGTCTGGGGATGGTCAGCTCGCGCGGGTTCACGCGCGGGTCGCGCAACCCATCGTCGTGAAGGTAGCGCGGGCGGACGGTACTCCGATCGCCCACAAGGTGGTGCGGTTCGAGGTCAGCCGCAGCGACGGGCTTTTGGGCGAGGACGAAAACCAGGAATTGCCCGAAGCAGCGGTCTTGACCGTGGCCACGGATACGGAGGGTCTTGCCCGCGTTTGGTGGCGAATGGGTAGTGAGGCCGGCTGTGGCAACAATCGAGTCATCGCCACCAGCAAGGACATCGCTGGTCAGATCTTCTTCTGCGCCTCCTCGACACCGGCTCCTCCGAGACAAATCAACGTCGGATCCGGGAACAATCAGCGCGCCGAAGCTGGCTCCTCCCCTCCGGAACCCTTGCGGGCGTGGGTAAGTGATAGTTGCAACGGCGGCGAAAACACCCCGGTGACCTTCCGAGTGATTCGCGGTAGCGGAACAGTAAATGGCCAAAACCAGGTGATCGTCCGGACGTCTCGGACCGGTCACGCAGAAGTTACGTACGTCGCCGGAGCGGATGGCAGTGACGGGATGGTCGAGGCCAACTTTCCGGGAAATACCGGCGCCGGTGCCCAATTCCTGGTGGATGGAGTCCTTCGAGTGGCGGGACATCCAACCACCTTTAGTGGCCAAATCTTTGACAATTCTGAGTGCGGCATCGGCGGGGCGCGGGTGGTGTTGGTCGTGGGTGACCGCCTCTTCATGACGAGCTCAGACATCACCGGACGGTTCAATTTTGCCAACCTCCCGGCGGGACCGGGGACTCTCAACGTGGACGGTTTGCAGGCGAACTTCCTCAACGGCAATCCAATCCCGCAGGGCAGTTTCCCTGGACTCGCCTATCCCGTAGTCCTGGTTCCCAACGCCGAGAACAGCCTAAACACACCTGTGCTGTTGCCGCACATGAATCCCAAAAATGCCAGGGTTTATGACGGCACCCGCGACGTGGTCTTGACCTGCGAAGGCGTAGCCGGACTCCGGATGACCGTCAAAGCGGGCTCGATGCGACGTCCGGATGGAAGCCGACCTTCACCCGCGGACCCGGCGATCTTGTCGTTGAATCAAGTGCATCACGACGACATTCCGATGCCGATGCCGGATGGCGCCTCACCACCGTTCGCTTGGACGCTGCAACCTGGCGGATCCACCTTCGATCCACCGATTCAAATTGAGTATCCGAATATGACCGGACTTCCCCCGCGGTCGATCGCGTACTTCTTGAGCTTCAATCACGGCACGCAGCGCTTCGAGATCGTTTCCAGCGCCCATGTCAGCAACGATGGGGCTCGGATTTTTTCGGATCCCGGCTCTGGCCTTACGCTTGCCGGGTGGGGCTGCAATTGTCCGCCTTATTCCGTGACGGGAAGTTGTTCCTGCAACTGAACTCGGCAAAAGTCCATGAACGACCAAGACCCGGAAATCTTAGCCCTATTGGCCCAGATGAATCTGTGGTGGGAGAATAATCCCTACTACATAGTCCAAATGGACACCAAGGGGCAGTTCATGGATTCCTTAACCACCATGTACTATTACATGGATGGGACGGGGCGGCGCTTCTACCGCGGTGAGACTTGGACCAAGATTCCGTTTGAGGCCCACTTCATTTTTCAGAACTTGGACAACGTCACGTACGCGCTCTTCCCGGAAACTGGAGACTATGTGGCGAACGGAGCCGTTATCGTCTACGAAAGTTTTATCGAAGCGAGCCTGGGCGACCTGACGCAAGCGAACGTACTGTTGAAAGCCGCCAAAGAGCGCTCGCTGGAAAATGTGGGCGGCCAAATGGAATTGGTCCTCCTGCTGGACCCCAAGAAACTAGGCGTGGGTCCAGCGAATGCCGACATTTCGTTGGCGATCCGGTACGACAATCGACCGCGGACCACCAGTTTCGACCAACTTCGTATGGGACTCAAACAAACCACGACGTTTAACTATATCACAACGAACCAGAACCAAGTCTTAACGGCGTTGCCGCAGCTACCGCCTATTGAACAAGTGAGCCAAACCCTGAACTTCGACGAGGCGTTGAAGCGAAGTATCCTTTACTTCCGGAACCTGAAAGGCATCGAAGTCTGATTATGAAGACGCGCTTTGAGATGCCGGTTAGCGTTGATGATACTCTCAAGCAGATCAACCTGTTTGCGGTGGACGACTATCTTCGCCTAATCCAAAGCGAGGGAGACCGTCGCCGTCTAATCCTTCGGCTTGGCTATTCGCCGGAGAAACGCCGCGCGTATGAGAAGCGACATCAACTTCCGCGGGGTGCGCTCGAAGTGGCTATGATGATGGAAGATTCGCGATTCAAGGAGCTGAACGCCCTGTTGGTGCGCCAGCTTACTCGGGCGACGGGTGAAAGCGCCAAGCCGGCCGACTTGGCGGAATTCTATCAGCGGGCCAACTCGATTTCGGTGGGGTTGGCCAAGCTATATCCGGAGGCTCAAGATTTCTTTTTGCAGCATTGGCTACTGAGTCAAAGCAATCACCGGCACTTTTTGGGCGACCATCGATTCAGCAATGAGTACCGCCTGCAATTGGTTTCGTCCTGGTGTCCGAGCCTATCGCCCGTGAATTGCAACATCTTGGTCAACTTGGGAATTCTGCTCAACGTGGGGATCATCGCGAACGTGGGTGTCGGGCTCAACGTAATCGCCGCCGCCAATATCGGGGTCTATTTGAATGTGGCCGCCGCGGTATTCCTCTTCGCTTGGGCTGCGGTTTGCTTCTTCGCCGCCGGCTGGCCGGCCTTATACGGACCCAACACTCAATCACTCCGTTAAATCATGCTGGTTGCCCCTCATACACTTTCAATCATCACGACGCACCGATGTACGGCGGCGTGTGATCATTGCTGCTTCGATTGTACCTCGGATCGTGGCCACCCGAGCATTCCGATACCCAATATCCATCGGTACATCGAGCAAGCGAGCGAGGTGAAGAGCTTCCGCCTGGTGGTGTTCACCGGCGGCGAATGTTTCCTGTTGGGACGTGATCTCGACGATTGCGTCAGCACCGCGACGCGCCAGGGATTCAAGAGCCGATTCGTCTCCAACGGGTACTGGGCAACGTCCCCCGCGGTCGCGCGTCGGCGGCTCGAGTCGCTCCAGTCGCGCGGATTATTGGAGGCCAATTTTTCCACCGGGGATGCGCATATGGCCTATGTCCGCCCCGAGTACGTGCGTAACGGTGCCATGGCTGCCGCCGATTTGGGGCTGACCGTGTTCATCATGTTGGAATTGCACGCGGGTAGCCGATTCGACTTTGAAGGATTCGTCGGTGAACCTGCATTCCGTCCGTATCTGGAATCGAAACGGGTCGTCATCCAGAACTCCCCCTGGATGCGCTTCAACGGCAAGGAATCGCTAGCCTATACTCGGGAATACATGCAGGACATGAGCAATGGTCGACAACGTGGTTGCTCGACCATCCTCAACGTGATCGCGATCACTCCCACCGAGAGTTTGGTGAGCTGCTGCGGACTGACCCTCGAACAAATTGAAGAACTCCATCTGGGCTCGTTGCGAGAACGGACCGTGGGAGAAATTCTGCGTTCGGCGCCCGACGATTTCCTCAAAGTCTGGGTCCACCTCCAAGGGCCCGACGCCGTCCTTCGCTACGCGCGCAGCGTCGATCCAACCATTGGACTTCCGGATAATTCCGCGCATATCTGCGAAATCTGCCGCTCCATGTATCACGACCCGAAGGTCGTGGCCGCCGTGATGCGGAATCCGCCGCCTTTCCGGGCCGCGTTGATGCAAGAATACGTGATGAACCTGGTTAAGCCGATTGCCGAAAGCCAATTCGATTCGAGCACCGCGGCGTACAAGGAAGTCTGCACCGTCAAGCGGATGCGAACCATGCGGAAGACTGCCCTCGTCCCAGCATGAAAAGCGTTCTGTCCCAACTTCCTACCCGTGCCGCCGCCCTGGGCGTACTCAGCCCCTATTTGGCATTCGGCGACGGCAATTTGCGGACTTGGGACTGGGATCATACCGCCACACTCCTCCAAGGCGACTCCCTCGCGGCCTGGCGGTTTCTGCTGCTTCACCATCGACTGGGACGCCGTGAAGCAGCGCGTTTGATGGGTACTGGCACGTTGGATGCGCTGTTAAAGGCAGGAATCGCCCAGGCAAATCGCGCCGGCATCAGCCTCGGCAAAGTGGTACTGCTCAACTATCATCGGCGGTCCTTCTTCACGGAATTGAGCGCGGACCCGCGCGCGATGTTTTCCGAGGACGCCAAGGCAATCATCGCGACTTTGCCGACGTTGGACTATCAACGATGCCTGTCCCTGTATTCTGGCTGTGGGATCGAGACCCTGGTGCTCAATCATCGCGCTGGCCGTGAAGTTGTGTACGTAACTCCCGAGGCGGATCCAAGGTTTCTGAAAGCAACCTGGTTGCTGAATGGACTTGAAGCTGACGTCAGGATCGCCAAGGAAAAGCGCCTCGGACGGAAAGAACGATTCGACTTGGTGTTAGCTCGGATTCCTTCGTGGTCGCTGCCAGATGATCTAGGGCGAGCGATGTTCGGTCCCGGTGGGTTAGACGGCATGGCTGAGATCCGGCGTTGCTTCGAATTGATCGGCCACCGCCTGGCGACCGGCGGTACTGCGTGTTTCACCTGTATCCTGTACGGCGGCGAAACGTTCGCGGCGTGTGGGGAGCGGTTGGCGGCCGCGGCAGGAAGCCACGGGTTGAGCCTAGACATTCTCTGCAGCAGCAAGCAATTGCTCGAACCCGGCATTCCACTGTTCAATCACCTCCTCGGCTTCCTCGAACACCGCACCGGAAGGCCGGCGCGCGAAATCCTCGAGAAACTGGTTTACCACTTCGGCGACCAGCGAATCTCACACGCCTATTTCGTCCGCGGCACCGCAGCGGCCGGCCGCCGCCGGAATCGGGGCGTCGTCGATCTGTCGGAACGGTATTACGGAAACTGGAGCATTTGACCGCTTGAGCCCATGAAACGAAGGGAATTCATCTCCTGTCTGGCCGGGGCCCCACTCGCGTTCGGGGGCGCTTGGGCTGCGCCGACCTTACCCGAAGCGCTCGTGTACAGTCGCAGCCCCAAGCGCCGAATCGCCGTCAACTTCGGCGAGTCCGCGCAGCGCTTGATCGCCTTTTTACAGGACCGAGCTCGCGGCTGCTATTTGCACGGCGCGCCCGTGATGTCTCGCCTGTGCGGATCGACACCCGCGTGGATCAATCTCGGTGGTGCCTTCCACTCATTCTCGGAGTTGAAGCGGGAGCTGTTTTCGTTTGGCGTCATTCCGATTTCGACTCCCGAGCTTCCCTCTTCGATGATCAAGTTTCGGCTGGACGACCTCGTGGTAAACCTGCTGGACGCCGACCTCGACACTTTTTGCCAATCTGCTTACTTCGGAGCGAAGGAACGAAAACTGGCCTTTGCCCACAGCTTTCTAGTGTGGAATCCGAGTACCGGTGAACTGCATGACCCTTACGACGCGGCTCCTCACGGAGAGGCTCTCGAGCCATTCCGACTCATCGGCCGGCCCGCGTCCTTAGCTGACGCGTTCGATTGGGTTCTCGCGGGCCGATTCGAGTCTCATTTTCTCAAGCTCCACCTATCGCCCGAGTTTTCGGTTCTCGAGGCAGAGACCCTAGCGGCCGCACCGCCTCTCGCGTTGGGGCGATTAGTCGTCGAGAGAATCGTGAATTATTTTCCCGAAGTTGTGGATCAGTTGGGTTTGGATGTCGCTCGGCGCTACGCAACTTCCTCCATCGTTGGGCAGGCCACGCGGGAAGCACTCGGAGTGGATTTCGCCAACGTTTTCGAACGATTCGCGCAAGCCCGAACGCCTCGGCCGCGCTTCAAGACCAGCGGTGTTGAATTTATTGCCACGCTGCACCATGCGCTCGGCGTCTCCGGCGAAGAGGCCCTGCTCGACGGCGAGATCTGCCGATTCATGGTGCGCAACAACTTCACCTTCCGGCGCCCTGAGTGGCTGATCGCGCCGACGGCCGTCCCCAACCTAAAGGTGAACCCGCCGGCCCTCGCATGAGTGATTCTGCCATTCAATTTCGGGCGCCGTTGGGACCATCGGTCAAGCTCCTGACCGCGCTGGCCTATTTTGTTCTGCTCGGAGTCGGCGCTGGATCTGCGGCGATGTTGGCTTTGCCACCGGTACCCCGGGTGGCGGCCTACGTGGGACTCGGAACGGTGATTCTCATTGCCGTGGTGTCTTGGGTTTTCCGGATTCACGGCTACAGCTTGGATGAAGGCCGGCTCATCATTCGGTACGGCTTCAGCGGTCGGGCCGTGCCCTTCAGTGACATTACCGCCGTGGAACTCGCGCAAGATGTCTTCCGCGGCGCATGGCGAGTCTTTGCCAGTGGCGGACTGTGGTCGTTCCTGGGTCGTTTCCAGAGTTCTCGGCTTGGACCATTCCTCGCGTACGTCTCCGACCCAGCGCGCACCGTGCTCATTTCCACGGCGCAAGAGAGAGTGATCATCAGCCCGGAGGATCCGGCCAAATTTGTCGGTGAGTTGCAGCGACGCCTAACCCGCACTTCATGAAAAACCTCGTCGAACAACTGCAGGCGTCGGGTTACCTTCAGTTCTACCTCTTCTTTGGAGAGATGAACCTGCGGTACAAAGATTGGGCCGGCGCAGCAACCACCGCGCCTGAGCCCTTGCGATCCTTGGTAAGCTTGTTTTTGCTCGGTGAACCGATGGCTCGCCCGGCCGCGGCGTGTTTGGTTGGCGACGACGCTTTGGAGCGGTTGGAACGGGTGGGAGTCTTGGTCGCCGAACAAGATCAGGTTCGCAGCGATTCATTCTACCTCCTGGTCCATCGCGGCTTGTTCTATTTTTGCCAGATGACTCCGGATCCGTTCGCGTACGTCGGCGAGGACAGTCTGGCCTTGAGTCACTACCAAACCCCCATTCGGGAGTCCCGAGTTCTCGACCTCTGCGCTGGCCCGGGGCTGCAATCAATGGTAGCGGCCCTCCGCGGCAACCGAGTCACGGCGGTGGAATGCAGCGAACGCGCTTGCGCCATTCATCGCCTGAATCTGGAGATAAATGGGCTGACGGATCGGGTGGAGGTTGTGCCGATGGCGGTGGAGGCCTTCGCGGACACGCCGAGCGAAAAGTATTCCCAAATCCTCTTCAATCCCCCGCTCGTTCCCATGCCGGCGCCGGCTCAAGGGTTCCCCGCCGCCGGTTATGGCGGGCCGGATGGCTTAGATCTGACCGACTTCGTTCTCCAAAACTATCGTAAGAATCTCGCGAACTTTGGCCATTTTGAGTTTGTCGGCATGACCGTCTCACCACGGCGGGGGCCGCATCCGGTCGCGAAGCTTGCCCGGCGCTGTCATCTCCAAGGGCGCCTGCATATTCTGAGCCGGCACCGTCTGGCGGGCGGATCCGTGGTTATGGAGATGCATGCGGCCAGCCTGGCGAGGGCTCGCTCGATCAGCACCCCGTCGGCCCGCCAAGAGCTCTCCGAGCGGTATCAGAGCAGCGACCACTTTTTCTTATTCTTTGCGCGATTAAAGGCTGCGACGCGCGCCAAGGAGGCGGGCCTCGCGACGGTGGACATGTCGGCCAGCCATTACGGAGGATGGTTCTCCTAAGGAATATGCGTATGCGAACACCGTGGCATAAAGTCTTGCCGTTAATCCTGGGGATCGCGTCGTTCGTGTGGGCCGGCCAGGCACAGGTCAACCTCCTCGGCTGGACGTTCCGCGTCGGCGGACAGGCAGTCCAACTCAATCCCGATGGCAGCATCGTAATCCCCAACATCGCCGCGCCCGACCAATTTGGTCCCGGGGGCCCCGGAACACGGCCGGACTTCGTCTCCGATGACTTCGTCCGCGCCATTGGCCGAAGTAATGATGAGGGTGTCCCGCTCTATGCTTTCAGTGAGTTCTTCCGAGTCGAACAGGGCAAAAACTACACGATTCAAAACTGGACCTTCACCTCCATCCCGCCGCCGGCACCCGTATCGTTGCGGATGACGGTGGACAAGCCGGCTCTGACCGAGATTGGAGAAAACGGCCACCTTAGTGTCATCGGGATTCTGGCCGACGGCACCGAGATGGACTTAACGTCAAACGAGGCTTGGACCACCTATCGCACCAGTAACGCTAACGTGGTCGGGGTGGATGACGATGGACTGTTGACGGCGCGTGGTCCGGGTGTGGCGTTCCTCACTGCGATCAATGAAGGCGCGACCGGTGTGTTGGAAGTGGACGTGGCCCTTCAAGCAGAGTTGACGACGATCCGGGGAGTGGCGTTCAACCCGGCCGGAGATCCCGTTCCCGGACTTTCGGCTTTTATCATCGGGGCTGGCGGCACTGCTACCACGTCGGCTGATGGGGTGTTCACTATCGTCGGTGTCGCGGCCGATCGTCGCCTCTCTGGCATCATCGTTCGAGGTTCGACCCCCGCGGGACTGGTCTTCGGTAAGAGCGGCCCGATCACGACTGTTGCGGGCGGACTGACCGACGCAGGGATCATTACTGTCCGTACCTGCGCAGACCTGGGGATCGATTGCACCGACACCGACAACGATTGCATTCCCGACAGTGTGGAAACCGCGGCGCGCTTGAATCCGCTCTCCCCCGATTCGGACAATGACGGAATTCCGGATGGTGAAGAAGACACGGACGGCGACGGATTTCGCAACTGTGCCGAGGTGTTGCAAGGCACCGACCCAGGCAAGGCGGACACCGACGGAGACGGTTTGAGCGATCGAGACGAGATTTACCGGTTTAGAACTGATCCGTCGGATGCCGACACTGATCGAGATGGCATGAAGGATGGCGCCGAAATCGCGTATGGAACCGACCCTTTCAACCCGGATACCGACGGTGACGGATTCGATGACAACACCGAACTCTCGGAAGGGATGAACCCGCTGGTCGCTGACCCAGGCTTGGTCCGAACCATAGCTTCATCGCCGGTCTCATTTCTCAAGGCCACGTTCGAGGATTTGCCTGGGAACGTGCTGGTTCGTGTCCAAAGTGCACCCGCTAGCTACCTCAATGCCCAGACCGTACCGCAAATTGGTTCGGCGTTGGTCTCGGTGTCCAGCTCTCCCGTCAGCTATCTGAACGCACTTTTCACTGCTCCGTCCCTAAGCCAGTTTGTTGTGTCACCCATCGTTACCTTTCGCCGTGACGTCGTATCGGCGAATACAACCAGCCCGGCTGCCGCCCGTGGCGTCGCCATTTTACCTTTGAAAGAGCAATAATCTCCCTCGCGTATGAACACCTCGAAACTTCTCTCTCGGGCTCTCGTCGGGTTAGTCGGTAGCGCCGTAACGATGGCTTCGCTGTTCGCCGTTGATCCCGATCTTCCGTACAACAGCGGCTCGTCCGGCGGCAGCCCGCTGACGTTCAAGGAAATTGTTAATCCCGGGCGGCGCGGTCACTCCATGGTGTATGACACCGCGCGCCAACGTTTAGTGGTGTTCGGTGGCTATTCGGATGTCGGTAACACCTACCTAAACGACACCTGGTTGTTTAATGGAAGCAACTGGGTTATGGCTGCGACCACGGTGGCTCCATCCATCCGGTCGGCGTTTCACATGGTATATGACCCGGTTCGTCAAAAGGTGCTTCTCTTCGGGGGATACAACCCCCAAGTCGGTCGGCTTAATGACACGTGGACCTGGGATGGCACTAACTGGGCTCAATTGAATCCGGCGACGGTGCCCGATGCACGATATGGTGCCGCGATCGCGTTCGACAACACGGCGGGGCGCCAACAAGCTGTCATGTTCGGAGGCAACGGTGGGGCGGATCAAACCTGGGTTTGGGACGGCACGAATTGGAACTTACGCACTCCTGGGGCACGTCCTCCCGGCGATGAGGGCGCGGCCTGCGCCTATGACGCCGCGCGCCAGCGAGTGGTGTTATTCCATCAAAACCGCCAGACCTGGGTGTGGGACGGCAACAATTGGGCCAACGTAACTCCCGCCGAAACGCCTCCAGGCCGATCCTATGGGAGTATGACTTACGATCCGGGCCGGCAAGAAGTGGTGCTTTTCGGCGGATCAGACAAAAACGACACGTGGATTTGGAATGGGCAAGTCTGGACCCAGCGAACGCCGACCACTTCCCCCCAGATCCGGCGAGATGGGAATGGTTTCGCCTATCACCCCGGACTCCAGCGCGCCGTGTTACACGGTGGGTACATCGTGGGTGTGGATGGAAACAACTCGGATACCTGGTTCTGGAACGGCACCGACTGGACTTGGTTCAGCGGCAAGGTTCAGGAGTTCGACATGACTTCCCGGCCCGATGGCATTTTCAATTTTACCACGGGCGACGTTCCTCCGGGAGTGACGATGACGTTCAAGAAGAATGCGGCGAATACTCCGGTTCGATTGTTGTTCACCGGCGACTTTACCGTTCGCGGGGCGATTTCTGTCGATGGAGGATATGGCGCGGCGAACCTTCCGGAAGGTGTTGTGGCCCGAGGTGGCCCAGGAGGTTTTGATGGGGGCCGTGGTGGCATCCCCTTCAATCGGTCGTCTTCCTTTGCGGGCGTGGCCGGCCAAGGACCTGGAGGTGGCGGCGCCGGGGTCACCCGACGCCAGGATGGTTCTGACGGTCTCCACAACAATGACGGGGGTTACGGCAATAACTTTCTCCAACCCCTTACCGGCGGTTCTGGCGGTGGTGGCGGTGGATCGACGGAGGATACTTCCGGTGGCAATGGCGGTGGTGGCGGTGGGGCCATTCTCATCGCGTCATCGCGCGACATTATCATTTCTGGCCAGGTCCGTGCGAATGGAGGGGCTCGTCAGCACAGCGGCGTCAGTTGGGGCGGTCGCGGTTCTGGCGGGTCCATTTTGCTCCGCGCCGATAGGATTTCTGGGCAAGGCACCTTGTTCGCGTACGGGGGGGATCAAGGCAACGACAACGGTCGCATTCGGCTCGAAGCTTTTGATCGCAACTTCGTCGGGAACACCCGCCCGGGACCCATCTATAGCGTTCCGGTTAGCGGACCCGACTTCAACCTGGGCGGCACGCTTTCAATCACTCGAATCGCCGGTCAGAACGTGCAGCAACCCCCAGTTGCTAGTTTGATCAATCCCGATGTCATCTTTACCCAATCCGGCCCAATCGAAATCACAGTAAACAGCACTGGGGTTCCCGAGGGCACCGGAGTCCGGCTCCGAATTACCACGAGTGAAGGTCCAATTTTTGCAGGACCAGAATTTCTCGCGGGAGGCAGTTGCCGGTTCAACGTCCAAGTTCCCGCGGGCACTGGCTCGGTGCAGGCCTTTGCCGATTACCGGACTTCTAATTGAGCTGGCGGGGTCGGTGTCAATTGCCGACACCGCTTTCCATTTTTGGTAACCCTCAATTCTCAAGGGAGTGTTAGTGCGCCGCCGCCTCGCTCAAGGAACGGCACGGCGCACGATCCGACAAAACGCCGAGGTGGCTGCCTCCGGCTGACTGAAGACCATCGTCGTATCTTGCGCCAATCGAGGGCCGCCGGGCTCATCGGCAAAATCCATCAAGTCCTTCGAAACCTGTAGCTGATAATAGAACCCACGTTCGGTTTCACACACGATCGAATTATCGGCGGCGATCCGCATCGCGAACGGACGTTCAGCAATGGATCCGTCAAAGTACGTGCGAGCCAATTCCCAGGCCTCCTTGCCACAAACCGAACCCGCTCGGCGCCCCCCGAAATCGTCCGCTTGAACATGAATGCCTCCATATAGACGCGACTGCCCCGCCTGGTCGGCGGCGTCGTAGTAAGTAGCCCACTGAAGCCGAATGGTCTCCGAAGGCCCCTTTTCAAACGTCAGAAAAAAATTCTGGTCCGCGACAAATTCGCCCAGGCCACCGGGGAAATACGGTGAACCGGTCATGGCCGTCAGTACTTCGGCGGCGGCTCGGCTAAAGGTGCTGTGCCCGGAGATGTACCCAGGAAATGCCGGAGTCACGAAAGTGCTCTTCTGGTAAGTGGACCAATTGGTCGCCGCAATCCATCGCACCCCAGAGTAGCTGAGTGAAGGAAGCGACGGTTGGCCCGGCCATGCCAGAACCGCGATCGATCCAACCGCAAGGCCGGCGTGCCGCCCGCCGGCGGCAGCCGTCTCCGCCGTGACCAATTCAATCAGCCCGGGAACGAGGGGCAGACCGTTTTCATGATATGACGGCGCGGTGGGATCCGAGGACTGGCCTAGGCTGCCCATGTATCGGATCATCCCGATCGGGCGGGCGCCGTTATAGAATCTCTTCGTGGTCCAAGCCACACACGCCGCATCGTGGACTGATGCATTGAGGGCGAAGTACATCTTGACGTCCCATTCCAACTCGTCCAACTCGGGGCCAATGCCGCCAATTTGGCGATGGAAAGAGGGATGATCCACCACGCCGTTGGCAATGGTGTTCCAGTGGCCCGGAGGTGTTTCTGAATTCGGCCCATCGGCCCAAAATTCCGCCAACACTCTCCCGAAATCACCGCGTTTGACCAACTGCGGGGCGTAAGGCTGACCGGTGACCGGATTGACTGGATGCCCCTGCCCATCATTGGCCCCCAAAGAATTGTTACCGTAGGCTCCGGGAGACAGGTCAAAAACCTCCGAGTTATCGGGAGTTAACAGGCTCTCCAGGCGGATGACTTCGACCACCTGGGAACGGAAGTCGGCGTCGCCTACACCCCCCAGCCTGGGAGGGGCACCTGGGTCAAGCCAGGGCACAGAGGAATCGGAACGCGTCAGCGCAAAAGGCCGGACATCGCGCCAATGCGGTCCGAGATACTTTTGATCCGAACTAATGGGAATTCCGTTTTGGGTGAATGCCACCGCGATCGTCAGGGGTTGCCAGTGATTCACCTCCACCGGTAGTGGCAGGCGATCGAGCACCACGTGCCAAGGATTCACCGAAACCCACCCCCCCTGGTCCGGCGGAAAATCGGCATAGCCCTGAAGTTGGCGAGCGCCGTCATTGATGCAGAAAGCCGAAACCGCCGCCGCAATCCGGTTACCTACTCCCGCTGGCTCATTGGTGTCGGTCGTTTGGTTGTTAGCGAAATAGCCCAACTGCAGCATCCGAGAACTCAATGCTGGCAGAGTCGTCGCCGCGTTCTTCGATAGGGCGTAGCGTTCTTTGAGAATGTTGTAAGCGGCGTAGCTGATCGCCTCCCGTCGGGCTGCGGCCACGTCCCCGGCAGAATGTTTTTCCCGATAGACATAGCCCACCGCCACGGGGTCGTAGGCCGCCCACGCATCGTACATTGCCACCGACAGGTGGAACAAATTGCGCGCGTGTGCGGGTGGGTGCGGAAGGTCCACCCGGATCGCGGCTAGGATTTCCTCGTCCCAGACTCGGGCGATACTGTTACCGTGAACCACGGGTGCCGAGACGAAAAGACCCAGGGTTAAGCGAGCCCACGGGAGGAGCAAAGCCACCGGACAACGTCGAGTTTTCATTGGAGCGAGAAACCTTATGAATTGGAGACCGTCACAAAATCCACAGAGTTGGCGGTTATTCCGTAATCGGTCGGTAATGTGGACCGACGCGTTTATCTCGCCAAAAGATCGGTGCGAATAAATGCGCAAACGGGCGTTTATGTCCGGGCTTTTGGGGCTGGGCGGTTTCTTTCGGGGGTGAATCGGCAGCGCCGCCAAAGGTGGCTTGCCTTCCGAAACAGCCTTGCCTCCCCAGCTTGCCGGCGCATTCTCTCGGCATCGGGGAGCCGTTAACTCACGGCTGAGAGTTCCGCCGCAGCGGGAGACCCGTAGAACCTGCTCCGGGTAATGCCGGCGAAGGGAAGAACTTCTTCAGCTTCTCCGGAGCGAGCCATTGTCACAATGTCATCGCTCTCGTGTCTCTTATGCTCACTGCCGATGAGCACTATTGTCCCTTTGCCCTCGGCCCTCGCCTCTAATCTCTAGCCCCTTTTTCCCATGATTGCCGATCCCAAGTCTTCCTTCGAACCGCACAGCTCTCATCCGCTGCCCAACAACACGCGGGTTTACGTTTCCGGTGCGATGAATCCAAACCTCCGCGTACCCATGCGCGAGATCGAGCTATCGCCCACCAAGGCATTCAATGGACGGATCGAAATCAACGAACCCGTCCGCGTGTACGATTGCTCCGGACCGTGGGGCGACCCTGAATTCCGCGGGACGGTCGAGGAAGGGCTTCCGCCGCATCGGCGCGACTGGATCCTGCGCCGTGGCGACGTCGCGGAGTACGACGGCCGCGAAGTGAAACCCCAGGACAACGGTTACCTCTCGCGTCAACACGCCGAGTACGCCAGTCAAGCTGAACGCAACCGCCTCGTCGAATTTCCGGGTTTGCAGGGCCAACGCCGCCGTCCGCTTAAAGCCAGCACCGGACACCCGGTGACGCAGCTTTGGTACGCCCGCCAAGGCATTATCACGCCCGAGATGGAATTCATCGCCATCCGCGAGAATCTGGGAACCTCAAATCGCAAATCTCAAATCTCAGATGCCAGGTCCCTCACGCACCAACATCCCGGCGCCTCTCAAATCTCAAATCTCAAATCGCAGATCCCAGATTACACGCCAAGTGTCTTCCGAAGGTTCCC
>DLVS01000498.1:0-578 GCA_003445095.1 Verrucomicrobiales bacterium | reverse complement strand
CTCTCCACCGGCAAAAACATCCACGCCACCCGCGAATGGATTCTGCGCAACTCGCCCGTGCCCATCGGCACCGTGCCGATTTATCAGGCGCTCGAAAAAGTCGGCGGCAAAGCCGAGGACCTCACTTGGGAGATCTTCCGCGACACCCTCATCGAACAGGCCGAGCAAGGTGTGGATTACTTCACCATTCACGCCGGCGTATTGCTGCGCTTCATCCCGCTGACGGCGACTCGCATGACCGGCATCGTCTCGCGCGGCGGCAGCATCATGGCCAAATGGTGTCTCGCGCATCATCAAGAGAGCTTCCTCTACACCCATTGGGATGACATCTGCGACATCATGGCTATGTATGACGTTTCCTTCAGCATCGGCGACGGCCTCCGCCCCGGCTCGATTGCCGACGCCAACGACGAAGCCCAATTCGCCGAGCTTAAGGTGCAGGGCGAACTCACCAAGCGCGCGTGGGCTCATGGCGTGCAAGTCATGAACGAAGGTCCCGGTCACGTGCCGATGCATATGATCGAAGAGAATATGCATAAACAACTCGAGTGGTGCAGCGAAGCGCCGTTCTACACGCT
>DLVS01000845.1 GCA_003445095.1 Verrucomicrobiales bacterium | reverse complement strand
AGTCCTTCCAGACTGGTTCCGTCGGACGAGACGTGGCAGAGCTCACGGATTCGGGCCAGGTTCACGTTGCGACCGAAGTGCCGACAAATCATCGAAAGACACGCCGCGCCACAGTCCATCTCATCGATTTGCTGGACGAAGGGCATCCGGATTCGGCGGCGGCGGCGCCGGAAAAATCATCCGCGTTCGTCGGCGAAGGGTTCATCCGCGTCTTCTTCGGCGGCCTTGGCTCGCGGGGCCTTGGCCTCAAGCTCCGCCGGCAAGAGCTCTTGCGAAAAATCGAGCGGGATTCGTGCCTTGACCTTGGCTTGGTAGAGCGCGCGGCGTTCGACCAACAGCTTCTCGATCTCTGGAAACTGGCGGTCGAGAGCGGCGACTTGCGCCGGTGCCAAAGCTAACAAGCGGCAGTCGGACGCCGCTTCCACCGTCGCCGCACGCGGCGCTCCAGTGAGCACCGAAAGCTCACCGAAATAGTCGCCCTCACGGAAGAACGCCACGTTGACCGGCTGGTCAGGTGGGCCGGTGAAGATCCGTACCCGGCCCTCGCGGACAATGTACATAGGGCCCGCCGGATCACCTTGTTTAATGATGGTGGCGCCTTTCTGAAATTCGACGGGTTCGAGGTGATCGATCAAGGCCCGCAATGCCGGCGCCGAGAGCCGTCCGAAGTGGCTGTAGGAATAAAGGAAGCTATGAAGGGCTCGCCACCGGGAGAGCAACTCGAGCGAGTGCATCAACTCTGGATACTCCGCGACCAGCTCCTGGAAATCGCCGCGTCCCAGCCTCAGCACGTCCACCGCGGTGCTGCATCGGACGGTAGTTGTTCGGGCTTGCCCTTCGAGCAGTGCGCTCTCCCCAAACTCATGCCCGGGTTGTAAACGGTGGAGCGTGATCTCCTCGCCGTTGGGCTGCTCCTTCAGCACCCGGGCGCGCCCCGTAACCAAGACGTAAAACGCGTCCGCTTCCTCACCTTGGCGGATAATTGTGTCGCCGAAATCGTAATGAACCTCCTCGAAGCGGTCGCGCACCCTATCGAAATGCTCCGGCGGCACAAACCGGGCGAACGATGTCGTCCGCAAAACCTCTTCGGCACGGGCGATCATGCCACGATCTCCACGTTGATGTGCCACCGCACTTCTTGAGACTCCAAATGGCCGAATTGGCGCTCCAGCAGGACCGCATCGACTGCGGCGACGACCGCGGCGTCCGTAAGCTGCGGCTCAATGCTGCTGACCACGCGGCAAACGTCGAAGGTAGCGTCATTAGGCAAGGGCGGCAGCGTTCGGCCGGGGAGCGCTCCCAACAAGTGGAGGTGCCACGATTCGGGAAATTCACGGACAAAGGCCGACTCCTGACGAATGGGAAAACCCGTCTCATTCGCTACGTCTTCCAACGTCCGGCCGTCCGAAGTCACACACAAGTGCGCTTCGTGTGCGGCGGCTTCCGAGTCGAATTCCGCAATGACGAGCTCCATTCGCACCAAACCAGTCCGCAGCTCGGTCAGCACATTGGTTCGTCGCTCGATCGTCAAGGACTGCTGCTGATCGAGCTCCAGACTTTGTTGACCAAACAAAAATCCAACGACCTCGGAATCGGCCAGCTCCCATTCCTCCCGCCACGCCGCGTACGTCGGTAGGTCGAAACCTCGTCGCCGGCGAAATTCGCTAAGCAGTATCGGCGCGGCCGATTCCGCTGGAGGTTGATGTCGAGCAGCGCACAAAGCCTCCCGGGCGTAGGCTCGGGTCAATCGGACAAACGTACCGGAGATGAGCAGGTCGGCTGGCCAAACGTCCGGAAGGCTGGCTAGCTCAGATGACACTTCATCGGTCCGTTCAGCACCGGCCGTGAGCCAATACCGCCGCAAGAAATGGTCGCTGAGGTCATCGACGGTTAGGCCGTGGGCATCCAGCCAGCGCTCCGTTTCCTCGACCGTCACGAGGCTACGAGCGTAGCGGAATTCGTCCATCATGGCTTCCACGGCTCCCATGTCGGGTACGCCCCCTTCGGTGCTGGCCCGCTCTTCGCAGGCTTGGGCGTATCGGCCTTGCTCTACAAGGGGCGCCAGGTCGCCGCGAATCTCCGCGGCGCAAACAACCTCATGCCAAGTAAACTTTCTTCCCCGAATCTCGAACGCGAACCGGGTTCGCCAAGAGGGGGGAATGGAGCGAGGATAAGGCCGGTCTTTCATGAAGGCAGACGGCAGTGCGGCAACGATGCTTGGCCTGGCGACGCCTCACTTCAAGCACCATCAATCTTGAGCGTAAGTTCGCTTCGCCTGGTCCGAGTTTTCTGCAACCATTGGTCGTTCCAAGTGTCCTGAGAACGTCAACATGGCCAACGGCAAACGGAGCTCCCTTCGCATCATTCTGGTCCTCGTCGTCATCCTCGCCTTGGCCTCGGGAGGTGGCGCCTACGCGTATTTCAAACAGCGCACCCCTGGGCTCACCGTCCAGACCGAGAAAGTTGCCCGGCGCAACCTCACCGAAATCGTCACCGCCACCGGCAAAGTTCAGCCGTTCCTCCAAGTCAAAATTAGTCCCGAGGTGGCAGGCGAAATCATCGAGCTGCCCGTGAAGGAGGGCCAAAACGTCAAGAAAGGTGACCTGCTGGTGCGTATCAAGCCCGACACTTACGAAGCCGCCCGCAAATCGGCCGAAGCAACCTTCCGATCCGCCGAAGCCGATTGGACGACAGCCCGCGCCGAAGTGGCGCAGGCCGAGCTAGAACTCCGCAGAATCAAAGAGTTGTTCGAGAAAAAGATCAGCGGCGAGGCCGACTACGACGCGGCGAAAACGGCCCGAGATGTCCGCACCGCCCAAGCCGCGGCTTCGCAGCATCGAGTAGACAACGCCAAGGCAGCCGTTCGCCGAGCGGAGGAAGACTTGATGAAGTGCACCATCTACAGCCCGATTGACGGCACGATTGCCAAGCTCAACTCGGAAGCCGGCGAACGAGTGGTTGGCACAGGCATGATGGCGGGCACGGAGATCATGACCGTGGCCGACCTCAACGAAATGGAGGCGAGGGTCGAGGTAGGAGAAGTGGATGTGCCGTTGGTCAAGTTGGGCCAAGTCGCGAAACTCGATGTGGACTCGTTTCGCAATCGGAAGTTCAGCGGTCAGGTCACCCAAATCGCGAATTCCGCCAAAACCACCCTCGCGGGAAGCCAGCAGGAGGCGACCAAGTTCGAAGTCCGGATTCGTATCGCCGATCGCGAACGCTTCCTGCCGGGAATGTCGGTTACCGCCGATATCGAAACCCGTTATCGGACTAACGTGCTCACCGTTCCGATTCAATCGGTCACGACCCGATTACCCAAAGGCGCCAAGAAGCCCGGCGAAAAAGTCTCGGACAAAGAGAAAGAGGAACGTCGGGAGATGCAGGAGCTCGGCGGTTTGGCTTCGAAAAAGAAGGAAAAGACTGAGAAGCCGTTCGACGTCGTCTTCGTGGTGGCTGAAGGGAAAGCCAAAATGATTCCGGTCCAGCGGGGAATCAGTGACGATGCTTATTACGAGATTACTGAGGGTGTCACCGAAGGACAGGAGGTCGTGAGCGGAAGCTACAAGGCGATCGCCCGAGAACTCGAGGACGACAAGGTGGTCAAGGTGGACAACAAGCCGAAAGAGGCCAAGCCGGACGCCAAAAAATAGGGTCGCTCTTCGTGGCCGAATGACTTCCGAATTTGCAGCTTGGAGTTCCCTCGATGTCTCTCATCCGGATTAGCGAACTGACTCGGCGGTACGTGATGGGCACGGAGACAGTCCACGCGCTTCGCGGCGTGTCTCTCGAGATTGGCAAGGGGGAGTACATCGCCATCATGGGTCCGTCGGGATCGGGCAAATCCACGCTGATGAATTTGCTGGGGTGCCTCGATACGCCGACCAGCGGTGCCTATGAATTGAACGGCACCAATGTGGCGGACTTAGACGACAATGCCCTGGCCGAAATCCGCAATCGAGAGATTGGATTCGTCTTTCAAAGCTTCAATCTGCTGGCCCGTTCCGATGCGTTACACAATGTGGAGTTGCCGCTGATTTATGCGGGACTGCCGGTCGAAGAGCGCCGGGAACGCGCGCGCCAAACGCTCGTGAACGTGGGGCTCGAAGATCGGATGCATCACCGGCCCAACGAACTCTCCGGCGGTCAACGACAACGCGTCGCGGTCGCGCGAGCTCTGGTCAATCACCCGAGTATCGTTTTGGCCGACGAGCCGACGGGCAACCTCGATTCTCGGACCGGCGAAGAAATCCTTGGCCTGTTTGAACAACTTTCCCGCAAGGGCAACACCATCATCGTGGTAACCCATGAAGAAGATGTCGCTCAGCACGCTCGTCGCATCATTCGTATTCGGGATGGATTGATTGCGGCGGATGAGATCAACCCGCGTCCGCGGGCTGCCGCCAATCTCGCCGCGATTGAAGCGCCGCCTGTTTTGTCCGCATGAGGCTGCTCACCGAGTTCAAGGAGGCGGT